>NZ_JBALNY010000104.1:0-16713 GCF_036962145.1 Bacillus sp. JJ1764
ACTTCAGACAAGGCAGGTCCAAAAAAGGAAGGCTGTGTCTGAAGATAAGTGAACTTCAGTCAAGGAGTTGCTCAAAAGGCCAAGAACTTGTCCGAAGTTGTGACTAATATAAGCCTAAAGGGCAAAGAAAGATACTGTGTAACGGTCTTTTAAAAATAATAATGGTGACAGGAACCGCTTATATTATAATAAAAGGGAAAATATTGGATGGGGGACTTTTTATATGCAATCAGTAGAGAGAATCGGTGAGAGGTTTTGGTACATAACTCCTGTCTCGGAGACGGATCGCCCTATTTTGGGCATGGTGGTTGGAGATCAAAAGGCATTGATGATTGATGCGGGGAATTCAGAAGCCCATGCAGAATACTTCCTTGCAGAACTGACGAAAAGACAAGTGCCAAGACCGGACATCGTCTGCCTTACTCATTGGCATTGGGATCACATTTTTGGCCTTTCTGCATTAACAGAAGCTGTTTCGATTTCTTCTAAAGAAACGAAACAAGAAATTGAGAAGCTTATTGGCCTTTCCTGGACAGATACCGCTTTAGATGAACGGGTCCAAGAAGGGACTGAAATCGAATTTTGTTCCACAGCAATAAAGAAGGAATTTTCGACACATCGTGATATTGCCGTAACGTTACCAACATTATCATTTGAAAATCGAATTGAAATTGATCTCGGGGGTGTGACGTGCATTTTACAACACGTAGGTGGAGATCATGCTTCCGATTCCGTTGTGATCTATATAAAGGAAGAAAAAATCTTGTTTCTTGGGGACTGTATCTATGCCGACATTTATGCGGAAAAGAGAAATTACACCATTGAAAAAACGCTTCAGATGCTTGAACTGTTAGAGACTTTTGATGCAGAATACTATGTTCTCTCTCACTGGAAGCCGATTTCAAAAGCAGAATTCCAACAAGAGGCTTATATGCTTCGGGAAATTGCCAAGTTAACGGAATCTTGTAAAGGGGAGAAACCACATATAATCAAAAAGTATAGAGACCAAGTAAAAAGGGATCTGAATGAGGATGAGTTGGAGATTATTGAGGAATTCCTTAATGGGTACAAATAAAAACGGTTAGATTTTTCAAAAAAAATAGGTTTAACTTTAATAAAAAAAGGATGCACCAAAAAATTGGTGACATCCTTTTTAATTAATATACGACTACTGGTTCATACGTACTAAGATTGTCGTAAACAGTTTTCATGATACTGGAAGGCGTATTCACACATCCGCCGGAACCAGCGTTAAGATAGGCATCGCCTGACCAGTTTTTCCGCCAGCCTGCATCGTGGAATCCCTGTCCGCTGTTTGTAAATGGTGCCCAATAATTTACCTTTACTTCATAGGCTCCGCTTCCTACATGTGTACCTCTAAGAATGGATGGGTTTCGTTTGTAAAGAATATACCACAATCCAGGAGATGTATCTTCACCCGTGCTGTGTTTTCCCGTTACGACATTAGTGGTAACGGCCAATTTTCCGTTCTTATAAATCCAAATCCGCTGTTCTTTAATGGACACTTCCGCATAGGTGTCACCAATCCCATTATTCGTGGTGGTTTCAAAACCGATCCCTTCACCACCCCATCCATGGCCATAAATATTTGACGCTGTAACGGATTTTTCTCCTTTTTCAAAGGCGCCTTGGATCAGTGCTGCTTCCTTATCTACATCCAATGCCCAGCCATAGCCACGAGCTTTTACGGAAATAACCGAACCTGAATGGGTTGTAAAATTGATAAGTTTATTTAATGTGGCCTGAGAAGTATTAACCTCGGTAATTTTGTTCTTGATGTCAGTAGGATCAATGTTGACTTTCATTTCTTTGGATACAGAGGCATTTTTAATAACCTCGCTGGCATTTAACGTATATACCTTATCCTGAACCTTATACTCAACTGTTTGTTTAAGGATTTCCTGCAACTTATTCTGTTCATTTTTTACAATGTCACTGTCCTCTTTAACAGGCTTTATGAAAACAGGTTTCAGGTGAATTTCACTTTTAAATTCCTGTTGATCGTAATCCTTTAATAGATTAGGGACATCATACTGTTCTCCATCACTGCTCTTAGAAATGACCATTTGACCTTGTTCTAATTTAGCTTGGGCATCTACTGGAGCTTTTAAATTCTTATTCAATGTTTGGAGTTTTTCTTCTACAAGCTTTTTCATCGTTTGGCTTCGATATTGATCCGCTTTTTCAGGGACAAGGGAATAATTTTTTAATTTAGAAGTAGGAATAAAAGTCCATTGTTTTTTCAATAAGTCCTTTACTTCAGGCAGATCTTGATTCGAAAATCCCAACTGTGTGTCTGCTTCGTCCAGTATTTGCTGGTCCCCAACATAGACTTCGTTTTTTAAGACAGTAGTTTTTAATTTCTTTAAAGCCTGATCAGCAGTCAGTCCACCGACTTTGATATTATTAATCGTAACCTGTGAATTGAACCGGGTTGCCTGATAATAACTCATTCCCCCAACTAGGAGCGCAATAAGAGTCACACCGCCAATCGTAATGTATTTCCAATTCTTACCCTTTTTTTTGGCCGAGTGTGCCCGCCTATTTTCTTCAACTGAATTCTTTTCCGCGTTGCTCATAACCTTACCTCCGACTGACTACTAACCTTGGTGCAAAATTCCATATAGTATTCTAGTGATATTGTACCAAAACTCTAAATAAGTTTACTCTATAATGCTCAAAAAATCACTATTACTATAGTAGCCTTTTTGGCATAAAATTTCCATTGGTATAGTAAAATATTTTTTATTTTACATGACGAATCTTAAAAATAGATTAAAAAACCTATTATTACTCATCCGCCTTAATCCTCCCCATTAAAATCGTATTATAAAAATGTCCATCTGAAAGAAGTTTGTCCTGCTTTAACACACCTTCCACTTCAAAACCTAACTTTTGATAAAGGCTAATGGCCTTCTCGTTAGTTTCCAAAACACTTAATGTCATTTTTTTAAAATGATTGGCATCAGCCCACTGAATTGATTGTGCTAATAAGTTCTTCCCCATCCCATAGCCCCAATATTCCTTCAACACACCTACCCCAAACTCTACTTGATGGGCCTTTCTTGTCAAATTGTACCCTTCACATCTTGAAAATCCGACAATTTTACCATTGGCTTCTACTACTAAAAATAAATTTCGGTCGCTCTCGGTATCGTTTCTAATGAGTTGTTGAAAACCGGCTTCATCTATATATGCTTCACCTGGTTCACGGTCGAGGTTTTCGGTTTCCCCGTCGATTTTAAGTCTAACCTCAGATAAATTTATGGCATCGGTCTCTTTGACAGATCTGATTATGTAGTGTATGTTCCGAATTTGATAATCTTTTTGGGGAATTTTCATAAAAATAGACCTCCTAATCATGTATCTGTTTTATTTTATCACCTAATTTTAAAGGGTTCGTAATAAATAACCCCATTTACTAATTTTCCAAAATCAGTATAATTCAAGATGAAATGAAAAAACACAATCCGGTTGGTAGTCCGGATGCAGACGTTTTATGTCTGTCAGTAACCTTTCCTTCCTCGGGATGTCCGTCATTTCATATATGTTTAGAGGAGGGGTTTAGGATGAAACTCACCATTTTTTATGATGGTCAATATTTCGTTGGCGTTGTGGAAATGGTATCTGCGGAGCGCCTTAAGGCCTATCGTTTTGTTTTCGGAGCGGAGCCAAGTGATCAAGAAGTCTGGGAGTTTGTCGACAAGAGGTTGCTTTCTTTGATGGAGCAGCATGAACAAAAAGGAATTAAATGCGATAAGGCTGCACAGAAAAGAATGAATCCAAAACGGCTTCAACGTAAAGTCGCGAAGGAAACTAGGCAAATAGGTGTATCCACAAAAGCACAGGAAGCCATCAAGGAAGAATATGCTGAACGGAAAAAAGAAAAGCAGCAGAAACACAAGTTGCTGAGGCTAGAGCAGGTTCAATATAAACGAGAACTGAAGCGGCAAAAGGCAAAGCAAAAGCACAAAGGCAGATAATCAACTTGGTTTCACCACAAAAACATTGGGTTTGATAGCCCAATGTTTTTTTTATGAGTCGAGAAATAGTGGATGCAATTGTGTAACGATCCAAAAAACGCGGTGATATTTTATTGTCACCGCATTTCATTTTTTATCGACAACCAGCGAAGCATTTTCAGGTGGTCTTTGTCCCTGTTGTAATTGGGCGATCGATAAGCCGAAGTTCATTTCCAAATGGGGATAATCTTTAAATTTTTGCCAATCGCCACCCCATTCAAAACCCAAATTCTTCGCTATTTTTACGACCTCAGACCAATCTGCCACGCCATTTTGATTCCCGTCATATTGCCGATCCCAAATGATTTCATCCGAATTGGTCTTTAAAGCAAAGTCTACAGCAAGTCCATAATTGTGATAAGATTGGCCGCCCTTGGCATTTGTAACGACGTCACCCTCTATTGTCCTGCCTTGCTGGTATAATCGGTCTTGATCTTCTGAGCTTCGGAATCCATCTGTAATGACCACGACAATCCCTTTTTTGGCTGCCAGTTGGATTAATTGATTCGTTTGTTCTCTTACCGTAGGATGTAGTCCTGTTGGCAGGGGAGCTGCCTTCACCGTTTCTGTTTTTTTATTAGCGTCCGAAACGCCTGTATAAATCATACCAAAAAAGAGTGCGGCCAGCGCGATGAGAAAAACAACAGATGCAACACGCTTCTTTTTTAGCTTTCGCTTCCGTTTCAATGTAATCGATTCCTTTCATACAATAATAGTTCATTAATAAATACGCTTTTAAAAGTTTCATTGTTTCATATTTTTTTGTGCAAATAATGGCAGTTCTCCAGCATTATTATGGTGGAGTTCCTTATGATACAATCATAATATTATCATTTCCTTAAGATTAAATAATCCAGAAGGAAGGAGCAACCTTTTTGAACATATTGCTTAATCATAAAATTATCAAAGAAATGTGTGGAACTGTCTCCTTCAAACGAGGGGATTATTTTTACCGTAGGAATAAAGTAACATTTGAACAGATTCACCCAGAGAGTTGTCATGCAACCGTTTCAGGTGAAGGAGAATTTCATGTAAAAATTGAATTGGATCGACATGGAGATATTCAAACGGAGTGCAGCTGCCCCAAGCTTGCCTCCTTTAAAAAGGAGTGCCAGCATGTCGCTGCTGTGTTAATTGCGATATTGGAGCAGAGGCAACAAAAAGTTAGTACGAGTTCTAATAACGACCTTACCGATGACTTGGTTAACCTGTTCAGTGAACCTCCCGTTCGTTCCAGTGGGTATCAGCTTCATTTTGAAAAAAGGCAAATCCTAGACGTCCAATTTGTCTGTAAACCCATTATAGTCGGTGAGGGTCAAAAGATAATTGGAATGGATTTACTAATAGATACGCTTAAAGTGTCAGATATCCGAACCTTTCTAATAAAAATTAGACAGGGTGAGCGGTATCCACTCTCCCATTCATTCTCCTATGATCCAAGCTTGCACTGTTTTGAGAGAGATACTGATCCTATCATTCAACAGCTTATTAGCGTGGTACTAGATGAAAGGACATTTGCAGGAGAAATCTCGTTGGGTCATTTGGAGGTACCTGTCAGTAGCACTCTTCCGATTCCCGCCTCTTCGTGGGAGCAGCTTCGTGATTTACTTGTTAAAAATTCGGGAGTAAAACTGGAATATGAAGGAACAATTTTTACCGGATTAACCGTTACAGAGGAAACATTGCCGCTAACGTTCGATTTTGCGGAAGCTTCTGGCAAAGGGTTTTTGTTGAAAGTTAATGGATTTGAGAAGATGACAATATTAGAATCCTATCGTTCTGTTTTATTTAGTGGAAAAATAAAGCAGCTAAAAGAGCAGGATTTTCGGCGGCTTTTAGAGATGAAAGGAATGCTGGAAGCGGGAACCAATCAAATTCCAATTGCCTCTGAGCAGCTTTATTTTTTTCTAGGGAAAGTTGTTCCGGGGTTGAAAAAACTGGGACATGTAATGCTTTCCGACACTATTACGAAGCAGTGGATGACGACCTCTCTGGAGCCAAAGCTTTATTTAGACAGGGTTAAAAATCGCCTCCTTGCCGGTCTCGAATTTCATTATGGGCATACGATCATTAACCCGCTTGAGAGCAGAGAAATTCCGACTGGAACCTTGTTAATCAGGGACGTCGAGAAAGAGGAAGAGCTCCTGCAAATCATGGAGGACAGCTCTTTTGCCAAAACAGATGGCGGATATTTTTTGCATAATGAAGAGCTAGAATACGAATTCTTATACAATACTCTCCCACAGCTGCAAAAGCTTGCTAAAGTATATGCTACCACCGCCGTACGGAATCGAATTTCTAGGGATAACTTCCGACCTCAAATCAGGGTAAAGGTCAAAAAAGAACGAACTAATTGGCTGGAGTTTAAATTCGAAATGGTTGGAATCTCGGAACAGGAAATTCGTGATGTATTGGCAGCGTTAGAGGAAAAACGCAAATATTTCCGGCTGCCGAATGGCTCTTTATTGTCACTGCAGACAAGAGAATATGAAGAAATCCAACGTTTTCTCTATTCGCCGCACATCCAGCCTAAGGACCTTGCAAATGGATTAGATCTGCCATTCGAAAAGTGCCTGGAACTCCTTGATACGGTAGAATTAGACGATATGTTTAAGCTGGAGGAATCATTCGTCCAGTTTCTCGACCATCTCCGTCATCCAGGACGGTTAGATTTCGAAGTTCCTAAGAGTTTGGAGCCAATCCTTAAAGAGTACCAAAAGCAAGGGTTTAAGTGGATGAAAACATTAGCATACTATGGATTTGGCGGGATCTTAGCCGATGATATGGGACTGGGGAAAACGATTCAAAGTATCGCCTTTATCGTGTCTGTCCTTCCTGATATCCGTAAAAATAACCAGCCTGCCCTTGTTGTTTGTCCTGCGTCTCTGATCTATAACTGGCTCAGTGAATGCAAGAAATTCGCACCAGAAGTGCATGCTGTTGTCGTTGATGGAACTAAAAAAGAGCGGGCTTCGTTATTGAAAAACATAACCGATGTCGATGTGATCATCATTTCGTATCCGTCATTGCGAATGGAAATGAGCTGGTTTGAGAAACCATTTTTTCATACGGTTATTTTTGATGAGGCCCAAGCCTTTAAAAATCCATTGACCCAAACGGCACGAGCAGTAAAGAAACTCCAAGCACATCATCGGTTTGCCCTAACTGGGACCCCGGTAGAGAATGCGTTAGAGGAGCTATGGTCCATTTTTCATGTGGTATTTCCGGAACTGTTCCGAGGCTTAAAGGAATTTAGCAAACTTCAAAGAAAACATATTGCCCGAAGAATCCGCCCTTTTATGCTGCGCAGAATGAAGGAGGATGTTCTCTTAGAGCTTCCGGAAAAAATAGAGTCACTAGAAGCGGTAGAATTACTCCCTGACCAGAAAAAACTGTATACGGCCTATTTAGCGAAATTGCGTCACGACACATTGAAGCATTTGGATAAGGAGACGATTCGAAAAAATCGTATTCGCATTCTCGCAGGATTGACCCGGCTACGACAGATTTGCTGCCATCCTGTATTGTTTGTAGATGGATACAAAGGGAGCTCGGCCAAATTCCAACAGCTTCTAAATATTATAGATGAATCAAGACTTTCCGGCAGAAGAGTATTAATTTTTTCGCAGTTTACCAAAATGCTTGAATTGATTGGCCGAGAATTAACGGCAAAGGGGCTGCCTTTCTTTTATCTTGATGGTCAAACACCAGCCGAAGAACGGTTGGAAATTTGCGAACGATTTAATGGTGGGGAGCGGGATCTATTTCTCATTTCCTTGAAGGCCGGAGGTACTGGACTTAATCTGATGGGAGCTGATACGGTGGTCTTATATGATACCTGGTGGAATCCTGCTGTTGAGGAGCAGGCAGCAGACCGTGCCCACCGGATGGGGCAGCAGAACCCCGTAGAAGTCATTAAGTTGATTGCCAGTGGAACCATTGAAGAAAAAATGAACGAACTCCAAGAGAAAAAACGCAATCTGATCGAAGAGGTAATTGATTCCGATGAAAAAATGAATGCGATCTTAACGGAGGAGGATATACGGGAGATTTTGATGATTTAAGCTGCTTAAGGGTGCTTTTTTTTAAAACGTTATGGAGGCGAAAAACCATGAATGTCATTGAAAAAGCCTTGCAGGTTGCCAGTAAAGCGCATTTGAATCAGCGCAGAAAACTTACGGACATTCCGTATATTACTCATCCGGTTGCAGTTGGGATGATTTTAATGAAGGCAGGTTATAACGATGCGATCGTAGCTGCAGGTATCTTGCATGATACCGTAGAGGATACCATGATTACCCTCGAGGACCTTGAACGTGAATTTGGCCATGAAATTTCTAAAATAGTTGCGGGTTGCTCTGAGCCAGATAAATCTCTTTCTTGGGAGGAGAGAAAGCAACACACGATTCATTTATTAAAGGAGTCACCTATAGAAGTACGCGCAGTAGCATGTGCGGACAAACTGCACAATATCCGGTCCATAATCGATGATTATGAACAAATGGGTGATGAAGTATGGACTCGGTTTAAGCGTGGGAGGGAAAAGCAGGAATGGTATTACCGAAGTGTGGTTGACAGCCTTGGTGATCAGTCCGAATTTGAGTTGCTGGGGGAATTAAGGAGTGCGGTAGGGCGGTTATTTGATCGATAATAGGAACTGAGTATTAAGGTTGTCCATCAAGCGGGCAGCCTTATTTTTGTGTATTAATTACGGGCACATGATAAAAGTTAAACGTTTACATTGTCATAATACTGTACGATTTACAACCTTCCAGAAATTTTTAAAACTTTATAATTATCTATATTAAATATGGTATAGAACTTTTAAAAGAAAATAAGGAGGATATAATGAATTTAAAATTAGGCACCAAGATAACAGCCATTGTAGTAGCTATTATTTTATTACTTTCGGTCATGATTGGCTTTGTAGTAAACCTTGAAATCACAAAAGGTGTTAAGGAATTTGCGGTTGTAAAGGCCAAAGGCGATTTACGTTTGGCAACCAAGTACATAAACGAGAAGTATCCCGGAGATTGGGTCGTTAAGGATAATAAGATGTACAAAGGCAAAATCCTGTTGAATGACAATTTTCAAATTGTTGATGCGATTGGAAAAGATACCGGTGACACTGTAACGATTTTCCAAGGAGATACACGTGTTTTAACGAATGTTTTAAAAGATGGAAAAAGGGCAACAGGAACCCAAGCTTCACCGGAAGTTGCGTCAGCTGTATTAAAACAGGCGAAGAATTATTATGGGGAAGCAGATGTGGCTGGGCATCTCTATCAAACTGCCTATACTCCTATTAAAAATAAAAATGGGCAGGTAATCGGAATTTTTTATGTAGGAGCTTCTCAAGAAATTATTGATCAGATTTTATCATCGTTTTTAATAAAGTTTGTAATCGTATTAGTCATTATGATAGTAATATCCTCCATTGGGGTTTATTGGTATACGCAAAGAATGAGAAGACGCCTAGCATCTATTGGCAGAGCATTGGAGTTGGCAGGAAATGGAGATTTTACATCAGTCATTCAAGACCATTCAAAAGATGAGTTAGGGACCCTTTCCTCGAGTTATAACCAAATGTCGGATAACTTAAAGAAAATGATGAATGAAGTCATTGCTACATCAGAGGTTGTTGCGGCATCATCTGAAGAATTAACGGCTAGTGCGAATTTAACGAGCAAGGCAACTAAAAATATTACGGAATCGATTCAGGAAGTAGCAAGTGGGGCCGAGCAGTCGACAGCAAGTGTAAAAGAAAGTGCGATTGCCTTGGAAGAGGTAACAATCGGAGTTAAATCAATTGCTGACAATACAGCGGTTATGACCCAATTTAGCACCCAAGCCACGGAAAAGGCTAAAGAAGGCGGAGTATATGTTCAAAAGACAGTCGATCAAATTAATGAAATCAGATGCACTGTCAGTAAAAGCGGTGAGGTTATCCAATCATTGGATAAGCGGTCAAATGAAATTGGCGACATTATTAAGATTATTTCAGGTATTTCTGAGCAAACCAACCTGTTAGCTTTGAATGCAGCTATTGAAGCCGCCCGCGCTGGCGAGCACGGAAAGGGATTTGCGGTTGTCGCAGATGAAGTACGAAAACTGGCCGAGCAGTCCAAGGACTCCTCTTCCCGGGTTGCTAGTTTAATCATAGAAATCCAACAAGATATGGAGCGTTCCAATCAATCCATTGAACAAGTTTCTGTGGCAGTAAATGATGGATTGGGAATCGTTAAACAAACAGAAGTGAGTTTTAAAGAAATCTATCATTTTTTGTTGCAACTTGCTAATCAAATCAATGAGCTGGCGGCAATTGCGGAAGAAATTTCAGCAAGTACGCAACAGGTGTCCGTGAGTATTAAAGGTATATCAGACATCTCTCATCAAACCTCTATTTATTCTCAGAATGTATCAGCATCAGCAAATGAACAATTGCTATCCATGGGAGAAATTGCTGCTGCTGCAAGTTCCTTGTCTAATATGGCAGCGGGATTGCAACATTTGATTAGCCAGTTTAAGGTATGAAAAAAAAGAACTTGGATCCCTCCAAGTTCTTTTATTTAGCCTATTAAATCTCTTCTAATACACCTTTTACTAAATCAACAAATTTAGCTCGCACTTTACCTGCTACTTCTATCACTTCATCATGATTTAACGGCTGATCAAGGATGCCGGAAGCCATGTTGGTTAAGCAGGAAATACCGAGTACCTTCATCCCGCTATGAGTCGCAACAATTACTTCAGGTACGGTTGACATGCCGACCGCATCTGCTCCTAATGTACGAATCATGCGGATCTCTGCCGGCGTTTCATAGGTAGGACCGCTCCACCATGCATAAACTCCCTGTTGTAAGGAAATATTTTGTTCCTTCGCCACCTTTTCGGCAATACTGCGCAAGTGTGGGTTATACGCTTGTGACAGATCAGGGAAACGAGTCCCCAACTCATCGTTATTAGGACCGATTAATGGATTGGTACCAACTAAATTGAGATGGTCAGTAATTAACATTAAATCTCCCGGGCTAAAGCTCTTGTTTACCGCACCACAGGCATTGGTAATGAGCAGATTTTCGATGCCCAAGGCTTTCATGACACGAACTGGGAAGGTAACATCGTCCAGTGAATACCCTTCATAGTAATGGAAACGTCCTTTCATGGCTGCAACGGTTTTACCCTTAAGCTGGCCAATCACTAATTCATTCGCATGACCTATTGCTTCTGACTTAGCGAAGTGAGGGATTTCACTGTAAGGAATTCTAACAGGATTTTCAATATCATCTGCAATGGAGCCCAAACCGGACCCTAGAATCATCCCGATGGTCGGCTTATGATCCGTTTTACTCATAATAAAATCGCGCGCTTCTAAAATCGCATCTAATTTATGCATCTTTACTTCCTCCTTGGTTGGAAAAATAATCCGATATATCTTTTAATGTGCTTAATAAACAGGCAAAGCATGTATGACTTTACAGTAAAAGTTTAATCGATAATAAAAGCGAAGTAAATAGACTAAAATTCATTTTGGGAAAAAGATTTTGATAAATTAATAGAGTATCGACGTAATTAGACTTTCTTTTTTTAAAAAATAATAAAACAAATGAAATGTGTTTGACCGAAAACAAGTGGTACTGCTAAAGGAAGCGCCAAAAATACCAATTGCAGCATAAGAAAATAACGCCGGCCCGAAGGGGAACGGAAAGAGGTATGTTAAATCCATATGAAATGAGAATTTTTTGTAAGGAGACGTGAATGATTGAACCATTCACATGAAAACAATGTGTGCAATTTTTTATAAAATTTAACTAAAATTTTAGTAAAAATAATTGAGGTGTTTTACTTTTAGAGGTAAAATTGAATATAGAAATCTTTTTGCCAGATACAAGACGATGGAGGGAATTTTGATGAGCACGAGAACACTATCCAATACTTTTATAGACATCTTTCATAGTTTGCCAGATAAGGCTTTTTTTGCTCCGGGAAGGATTAATTTAATCGGAGAACACACGGATTATAACGGTGGTCATGTTTTTCCATGTGCAATAACGTTTGGAACGTATGCTGTTTCAAGAAAACGCGATGATCAGCTTGTCCGTTTATATTCTGCTAACTTTCCTGATAAAGGGATTATTGAATTTAACTTAAATGATTTACTTTTTGACAAAGCGCACAACTGGGCTAACTATCCAAAAGGAATGATTCGTTACATCATGGAAGCCGGCTATGACATTCCAGTAGGCTTTGAGTGCGCCATTCATGGAAATATTCCCAATGGGGCAGGACTTTCTTCATCAGCCTCTATTGAACTTTTGATAGGTGTCATGGTAAACGGATTGTTTGGATTAGAGATTCCCCGTCTTGACTTGATTAAGCTGGGCAAGCAGGTTGAAAATGAATTTATTGGCGTAAACAGTGGAATTATGGATCAGTTTGCTATAGGGATGGGAAAAAAGGACGCTGGAATTCTGCTTGACTGTCAGACGCTACATTACGAATATGCTCCCATTCAGCTTGATCATCATAAAATTTTAATCATGAATACAAACAAACGCCGTGAACTTGCGGACTCCAAATACAATGAGCGCAGAAGTGAATGTGAGGAAGCATTGGAACAACTTCAGCGAGAATTTTCTATCGAGGCGCTTGGGCAGTTAACAGAAAAGGAATTTGATGAAAGTCAACACCTGATAACCAATGAAACAGTTCGCAAGCGGGCAAAGCATGCTGTCTATGAAAATGTTAGAACAATAAAGGCTTTGAAAGAACTGAAAGCTGGAAACCTAGATGTATTCGGTCAGTTAATGAATCAATCGCATATTTCGTTGCGAGATGATTATGAAGTGACTGGAATCGAACTTGATACATTGGTGGAGGCAGCTTGGAGGCAGCCTGGAGTGCTTGGTGCCAGGATGACAGGTGCAGGCTTTGGAGGTTGCGCCATCGCTATTGTTGCCAATGAAACGGTGGATTCTTTTATTGAAAAGGTTGGAACTGTCTATCAAGAAAAAATAGGTTACAAAGCTGATTTATATGTCGCAAGTATTGGTGACGGGGCGAAAGAAATAGAAATGGAGGATGTGATTTAATGAGTATACTTGTCTTGGGCGGCGCAGGTTATATTGGTTCACATGCTGTTTATCAGTTAATCGATCAGGGTTTCGATGTGGTAGTGATTGATAATTTACAGACTGGACACCGCAATGCGATCCATCCGAACGCACATTTTTATGAAGGAGATATCCGGAGCCGAGAGTTCATGCAGTCTGTTTTTGTTAAAGAAACCATTGATGGGGTTTTGCACTTTGCGGCTAATTCACTAGTGGGAGAATCAATGCTTGAACCGTTGAAATACTACGACAATAACGTATACGGAACCCAAGTTGTCCTTGAAACCATGAAGGAATTTGGTGTGAAACATATTGTTTTTTCTTCAACAGCCGCTGTATATGGAGAGCAAAAAGTGATTCCTATAACAGAGGATTCAATCACGATGCCGACCAATACTTATGGCGAAACCAAGCTGGCCATGGAGAAAATGATGGCATGGTGTGACAAGGCATTTGGGATAAAGCATGTTGCTCTTCGTTATTTTAATGTGGCAGGTGCAAGAACAGATGGTCAAATTGGTGAAGATCATTCTCCTGAAACGCACTTAATTCCGGTTGTTCTGGAAGCGGCATTTGGAAAAAGAGCTGCCGTTACTATTTTTGGTGAAGATTATGACACTCCAGATGGTACCTGTATTCGCGATTATATCCATGTGGAGGATTTGATTGAGGCCCATATTTTAGCTCTAAAATATTTGCAAAATGGCGGAGAAAGCAATGTTTTCAATCTCGGCAGCAGTCAGGGATTCTCGGTAAAGGAAATTGTTGAGACGGCTAAAGCAGTGACCAGCATTGATATCCCTGTAAATATCGGGGAGCGACGCGCAGGTGATCCCAGCATATTAATCGCTTCTTCAAACAAGGCAAAGCAGATGCTTGGGTGGAATCCATTCAAGACATCCATAGAGCAAATCGTGAAGGATGCCTGGAACTGGCATAAGCATAACCCAAATGGCTATGGATGTGAAAATCATGATTGATCGTCTGGTTCAACAACTCATTTACCAAGCCCTGCGAACTCATTTAATTGATCAAGAGGATGAAATGTTTGCGCAAAATCAAGTATTGGGACTTCTGCAATTGAATGGATTAAGAAAAGAATCCGACATAAACGAAGAATCCCAGAGTATTCCAGACCTATTAGATCAAATTGTTGATTATGCCTGTGAACAGAGAATCATTGAGGATATTTTTGATGAACGGGAAATATTCACCAGTAAAATCATGAATTGTTTGATTGCCCGCCCGTCAACTGTTAACCAACTATTTTTTGAAAAATATAACGAGGATCCGAAGGCGGCAACGGATTATTTTTACGAGTTGAGTAAAAACAGTAACTATATTCAGATGAAGCGGATACAAAATAATATTGACTATAAAGTAGCAACAGAGTACGGAGCACTGGATATAACGATTAATCTATCAAAACCTGAAAAGGATCCGCGAAGCATCGCAGCTGAGCGGTCAGCGGTGCAAAATGACTATCCTAAATGCCTTCTTTGTATTGAAAATGAGGGGTATGTCGGGCGTGTCGGTCATCCGGCCCGTTCCAATCATCGGATGATCCGATTGAATTTGCTTGGGGAGAAGTGGTTTCTACAATTTTCGCCGTATGTGTATTACAATGAGCATTGTATTGTCCTTTCTGAAAAGCATACTGATATGAAAATCAGCTCTATGACGTTTGACAGGTTATTAAGCTTTGTTGAACAATTTCCCCATTATTTTCTGGGATCTAATGCAGATATCCCCATTGTTGGCGGTTCGATATTATCTCACGAACATTACCAGGGCGGTCACTATGAATTTGCCATGGCGAAGGCAGAAAATGATTGGGACTTTGAAATGGAGAATTTCGCAAAGGTCAAATGCTCCGTTATCAAATGGCCAATGTCAGTGATTCGCTTGGCTTGTGCAGAAATAAAGCCGCTTGTCGAAGCAGGGGCCCATATTTTAGCTAAATGGAAACAATACAATGATGAATCATTGGGGATTTTATCATGGACAGGAGATACTCCACACAATACGATTACACCGATTGCCAGAAAGAAAGGAAATAGGTTTGAATTAGATCTGGTTCTTCGCAATAACCGAACCAGTGCTGAACATCCGCTTGGTATATTCCATCCGCATTCAGATGTCCAGCATATTAAGAAGGAAAATATCGGATTGATAGAGGTAATGGGCTTGGCAGTTCTTCCTGCGCGCTTATTGTCAGAGCTTAGGGAAGTGGAGGCCTTTATCCTAGATAAAAAATCCGATGTCGCAGAGTATCATGTAAATTGGGCTAAGGAATTAAAGGAATGCTACAAGGGCATTGCGAACGAAGCTAACGTCACTTCATTAGTAAGAGAAGAAGTCGGAAAGAAATTTTTAAAGGCTTTAAAAGATGTCGGTGTATTCAAGCGGACTGAAGAAGGTGCTGCTGGATTCAAACGGTTTATCTATTCTTTATGATGATTAGGAGTTGATGGTATTAAAAAATGGCAACTATAAAAGACATTGCCAAAAAAGCTGGTGTTTCCATTGCAACCGTATCACGCGTGTTGAATTACGACACAACGCTTTCGGTCAGCGATGAAACAAAAAAGAAAATTTTTGAAGTAGCGGAAGAACTATCTTATAAGAAGAAATCAGCTCGAAAGCAAGAAAACGGGAAAATAGCGGTTCTGCAATGGTATACAGAAAAAGAAGAGCTGGAGGATTTATACTATATGTCTATTCGGCTGGGAGTGGAAAATCGCTGTCAGCACCTTGGGATCCTTGTCTCCAGATATTTTCAGGACAATTACGAAGAATTAAAAGAAGATGATATTCAAGGCTTGGTTGCCATTGGGAAATTTAGCAGCAGACAGGTGAGAGAGCTTCAAGGAATCACCAAAAATATTATTTTCGTTGACACTTCACCGGATGAGGATCGGTTTGATTCGGTGGTCAATGATTTTGAAAGGGCAACGCAGAAAGTACTCGACCATTTCATCGAAAAAGGACACACCACAATTGGATATATCGGTGGCAGAGAGGTATTCATGGATAAAACCTCTACGATTGAAGATCCAAGAGAACTAACGTTCAAACGATATCTTTTTGACAAAGGACTCCTTCATGAATCGTTTATGTATATTGGGGCCTTCTCCGTTCATGACGGTCATGCTCTGATGAAAAAGGCCATACAAGAGCAAGGTGAAAACCTCCCGACAGCTTTTTTCGCCGGCAATGATTCCATTGCGATTGGGGCGTTAAGGGCTCTGCTTGAGGAAGGGATTCCCGTTCCGGACCGTGTCAATATTATCGGGGTTAACGATATCAGCATTTCCAAGTACGTATACCCAGCCTTAAGTACTGTGAAGGTTTATACAGAGCTTATGGGGGAGACAGCTGTGGATACACTGCTAGAAAGAATTGAAGGCAGAAAAACAGCTAAAAAAATTATGATCGCCACAAAATTAATGATAAGAAATAGCAGTTTTTAAAGAAAAAACAGGGAATGGACTCAAAATAAGTCTCCCTGTTTTTTTTATTAGGCTATGTTAAAGAATCCTGTTGATTGGAGAGGA
>NZ_JBALNY010000104.1:16817-19160 GCF_036962145.1 Bacillus sp. JJ1764
AGCGCAAATCAACAGCCAAGTTTAACAGAGCTTTTTATTAAGTTAACCTTAAGAATCATAAAGTAAAATATTCGGTGAAACTACTAAACTCGCAAAAAGGAGTTTTATTTCTATGAATATTTTATTAGCAGAAGATGATGCAAGACTTGGCGAGCTAATTGTCTATATGTTAAAAAAGAAAGCGGGTTATAAGGTGGAATGGGTGACGGATGGGGAGGATGCGTTTT
The DNA here is from genome assembly GCF_036962145.1 of Bacillus sp. JJ1764. Classification (NCBI taxonomy): domain Bacteria; kingdom Bacillati; phylum Bacillota; class Bacilli; order Caryophanales; family Bacillaceae; genus Bacillus; species Bacillus sp. JJ1764. The sequence goes on from NZ_JBALNY010000104.1 coordinate 17,045, forward strand.
ATTACGCAACAGCTGCCCATTACGATGTCATTATTATGGACTGGATGATGCCCAATGGGGATGGTGTCCTTGTCTGCCGACGCCTGCGAAAACAAGGTTACTCAGGTCCGATTCTGATGCTCACGGCCAAAGACTCTATTCAGGACCGGATCGAGGGATTGGATTCAGGAGCGGACGATTATCTGGTAAAACCGTTTGAGATTGGCGAGCTATTAGCCCGGCTGCGAGCCCTTTCCCGCCGTAACTATGCGCCGATTATCGAAGAAGAGGTTCAGATAGAAGATTTAGTGTTAAAGCGAATGAGCCACCAGGTTCGTCTTGGAAGTGAAGAAATTCAATTGTCACCAAGAGAGTTTCAATTGTTGGATTTATTGGTGCAAAATAAGGGACAGGTATTGCCGCGCGAGTTGATTTTGGAACGAATCTGGGGATTGGATTCGGACGTTGCTCCGAAAACTATAGATGCAACAGTCAAGCTCATTCGAAAGAAGTTGGTTCCCTTGAGTAACAAGGAATTCCTGCAAAGTATTAGAGGGGTGGGCTATAAGTTTGAAAACTAGATGGCGTCATCTCCTTTTATTTATAGGGAATCCTCATGAGAAGGATCTTTTTAGAAGAACGCAAGGCCGGCTAACCCGAATTTACAGTGGACTGCTCATTCTGTTTTTGGTTCTGTTTATTGCTATTGTTTATACTGTTTTACATTTCGTTATTATGAAAAATCAAGAACAGGAATTGCGGACATTATTGGTCCAGGAATCTGATTATATAGAAAATTATTTGGTAAAGAACAATCAAAGTGACTGGAATAAAGCAGATAATCAGGAGCTGGTTTTTGCTGGAGCTAATCAATTTTTTTACTATGTGGTGAACTCAAATGGTGAAATGATCATGGGGAATGAAGATAATCCTCGATTACGCCCGGAATTACTTCGTCTGGTAACCAATCTGGATCACAATGAGACGGGGATGCATCGGGAAACCCTACAAATGAGCGAAAAACCAATGGGGAGAATGAACAGAGGAGAATTTCATGCCACGGGAGAGAATGAAGATCTTCGATTATTGATTGCCAGTCAGCCTATTGTCGTGAAAGGCCAATATATTGGCCAGCTTTATATTGGGAAAGATATTTCCTTTACTTACCAATTGTTCCAGTGGGTCCTAACGATTTTAATCATAATGGGCATTGTCTTTTTCGGGGTCGCCGTATACATGAGTGTAGTGATGTCGAAAAGAGCAATGGTTCCAATAAGTAAAGCTTTTACTAGACAGCGAGAATTTGTGGGGGATGCCTCTCATGAGCTCCGTACACCTCTTAGTGTATTGCTATCGTCCATTGATGCTATGGAAATGACGATGGACCTTGATGAAAAAGAGTTTGTTGGAAGGCTGCTGTTTAATATGAGACAAGAAGTCAAAAGGATGACAAATTTGGTCGGTGACCTGCTGACCCTTGCACGGTCCGATTCGAATACACTTGAAGTTCGAAATGAGATGTTTGATTTTCATCCGTATGCAGAAAAAGCCGTGGAATCCGTGAAGCCACTGGCGGAAGAGAAGGAAATATTGCTTAGGCTGGAGTCATCGGGTAGCTTGCCGGCTGTAGGAGATCCGGAACGATTATCACAGTTATTATACATCTTGTTGGATAATGCCATTAAATATACCCCCAACCATGGGGAGGTTCTGCTCACGTTAGAAAAAGCAGGAACAGATTTGTGTTTTGCTGTTAAGGATACAGGAATCGGCATCAGGAAGGAAGATATCCCACTGATTTTCGAACGTTTTTACCGGGTGGATAAATCGCGGTCCAGGCAGATGGGTGGTCATGGATTGGGACTGTCGATTGCAAAATGGATTGTGGATACCCATAAGGGAAGCATACGCGTTTCATGTGAACAAGGCAAAGGAACAACATTCTTGGTGCGAATTCCCCGGGTACTCATAGCCCAGGATGGAACGTAGCAATGAAACATCTACAGAGCCAAAAGAAGTAGACCAGAACGGTCTTTTTTTTTTTTGTTTTTCTAGAATTTTTGCAGGAGAAGGAAAAAGAATCGAGAAGTCTATAAATATCATCATTTTGTTTCGGAAATTACGAGATTTATGTTTT
>NZ_JBALNY010000105.1:0-8916 GCF_036962145.1 Bacillus sp. JJ1764
ATGGGGCCTTCATAACGACCGAGATCCCTCCTTTTTTACCCGCAAGGACTTTATGTACCCCAATCAAAAAAAGAGCCCCTTCAAGGTAGCTCTTATTAAATACCCCTGCTATTGATTTGTCTCCGATACTTTCCGAAACGGAACCCCAAATAATTCATCCTCAACCAACTGTCGCTTGGGCACCGGAAGATTTAGCGTATCAATATCAATAATATACTTTGGACGTTGCTTAGTTTCGTTGTAGATTTTTCCGACGTATTCCCCAATCAGGCCAATTGCAATTAGCTGTAGGCCTCCGATTAGCCAAATGGAAGTGATAAGTGAAGTCCAGCCCGTCTCTGTGTCTCCCAAAAACTTTAATGTTAAAAAATATCCGCCAAACACCAGGCTCATGAAAAATGACACAATTCCTACCAGTAAAACGAACCGGATGGGTGACACCGAAAAGGAGGTGATTCCGTCAAACGCAAACGCCAACATTTTCTTCAGCGGATACTTTGTTTCCCCCGCCTCCCGCTCCAGACGATCATAATAAACTACATCTGATTGGAACCCCAGCAGCGGGACAATCCCTCGTAAGAACAAATTGACTTCTTTAAATCGCTCCAGCTCATGCAGAGCCCGTTTACTCATCAGGCGGAAATCAGCATGGTTATATACCAGATTGACCCCTAGCTTTTCCATCATTTTATAAAAACCTTGGGCAGTGGTCCGCTTAAAAAACGTATCAGTAGCACGGCCTTGGCGAACACCGTACACAATTTCACAGCCCTCTTGAAATTTTAAAATAAACTCCCGAATGACTCGGATATCATCCTGCAAATCCGCATCAATGGATACGACACAGTCCGAAAGCTCTTTTGCGGCGTGGAGCCCGGCTAAGAGCGCACGCTGATGCCCGACATTCCGCGCTAGTTTCAAACCCCGGACATGCTCGTTTTTAAGCCCCTCTTTATAAATCATCTCCCACGTCTGGTCCTTACTCCCGTCATCAACAAATAGAATTTTACTTTGCGGTGACACCAGAGACTCCTGCATTAAATCCTTCAGCAGTTGGTGAAGTTTCTTGATTGTTACGGGCAAAACGGCTTCCTCGTTATAGCATGGAACAACAATTGTAAGGACTGGCTTCATCATGTTAAAAACCCCCGATGTCTAAAAAGTCTTATACAAGTAAATTTTCCAAGCAGAAGTTTTGGACTCAAACACTTTTTCAAGCTTCAGACGGTTGTTTCGCGCATTATCAATCGGAATCGCTGAAAAAATATAACGCCCGCCCATCTCTTTAAATACATCTGTATTCAGTTCCAAATTTTTCAAATGACGTTTAGAATCCTTCTTGATCATATATCTTTTGCCAAGCTGTGCTGTAAAAAGGTAACAACGCCCGCCCCATTGATCGAAGTACTGCCGGATGGTTTTATTCTTCTCTAATTCTTTTTCAATGATTTTCCTGAATTGATGTTTATAGCTTAACGGATAAAAATTATTGTAGGTATCTAGAGTATAAAACCCGTTATACTGCGCAATGGCCGGATGGATTCCGATGCTTGCTACCCAGTACTTCTCCTGCGGCATGGCAATGTACTGCTTAATGTCTTGAAACAATTCCTCTGCGTAAAACTCCTTGACTGTTGGTTTTTGACGATAAATAATTTCATCATTAAACAGGGCTAAAAACATCAACTGCAGCACCGCGAACCATTTGGCTGTCTTTGACCAACTGAACCCCTGCAGAGAAATAATTTTTAACGCTAAGGCAAAGCTTGCGTAGATCACCATCGGTCGTAAAAAATGATATCTGGCAAAGTTGAACGTATTTAAAAAGTGAAATTTCTCGGTGACAGGCACCCAGCCTCTAAAAAACCAAAAGGCATACCACAGTGACAATACAAAGTTCAGTCCAAATAAAAATACAAATATTTTTTCCTGTTTCCATAGTCTTTTTGAATAAACAAAGTAAAAGGCGATAAACAAAGCCGGCAGAATAAATAATGTATGTACCGTCATGACGTGTGTGTGTCCGAGCAAGTAGTTTTTGAAAGTTAGGCGAACAGCCCTCCAAAACGGTAGATGCGCATGAAAATACTCGTCACGGCTATTTGGTACTCCTTTCACAAGGAACGAATAAACAAGCCGGTATTCAACCAGCATGAATACGAATGTCATGTAACCAATAGAAAAAATAAATTTCCCATTCCAGCCCTTGCCTCTGATAACATCCGTTAGCCAAAATACAGCCATAGCGCTTAGAAAAAAGAAAAATCCCAACACAATGCTGGCGTAAAACGGTAAAAATGTCAGGACAGCATAATCCTTTAAGGTGGCTTCACCTTTACGGATATTGAGGAACGCCCATAACGCAAGTGGCATTCCTAATGTGCTTAGCATTCCTGATGGCCAAAAAGGCGTTAAGGCGAATGCCAGTGCCGCAAAGCTGTTGAGCGGAATCCATTTTTCACCTGGAAGCAGGTGTTTTTTTAACAATAAATACATTCCGATAAAGGCGGCGATCCTTGTCAGGGCCTGACTGATCCCATAGGCAATCATCGTTGGTAGTAATGAGTACAGCCAGACGATTACACTGTATTCAGTGCCAAAGGCGTTTCTGGATAGCAGCCCGTTGATGATTTGTGGTATCACTCCCGTTACTCCGCCAAACATTTGGCCACTTCTCGATAACACCTTATACCACGCCAGATTGGAATCCAGATTGTCATGGACCCTGATATGTGCATTTTCCTGCAAAATAAACAGTGGAGAAAGATAAACTGCTAAAACTAGTAGGGCAAAGAGGAGATACTTCTGCTCTTGCGTTGTTTTTACCATCATGTTCCTCACCTCAAAAGATCTCTCCATTTGTCCTTTAAATTTTGCTATAGGTGGGAAATTTATTCTGAATATCCAAATAAAAAAACCCTCCTAGTAGTAGGAAGGTTTCGTACGCTTTTTGTCATAGGTATTTAACAGGCGATCAAGTTTTTGACTGCATTGGACAACAATTGGATTCGAATAACCATGGAGATGAGCCAAATGAATCATTTCTAATCGTGTTTTTTCAATGTTCGTTAATAAGAAATTCATCCCAGTCACCATTGTCAGCCCTCTTTTACATGATAGTTATGTTGATAAACATAATTTACAAGTTTTTGCTATTTCATACAAGTAGTACTTGTATGAAAGTATGAATTTTTTGTGAACCATCCCATAAATTAGATGGGATATTTTAGTCAATAATAGTAGTAAGGAGGGGAACACCATGACGAATCGAATCGTAATCAGTTTTTTACGAATGCCCTTATTAATAAGAATATTACTGATTGCTCTCCTTGTCTTTGGCGTTTTTGGAGTTGCGATTCATGTATTAGAACCAGACACCTTTCCATCTGTCTTTGACGGGATTTGGTGGGCCATTATTACTGCATCGACAGTGGGATACGGTGATTATGTTCCCCATTCACTACTGGGCCGGTTAACAGCAGTGGTTTTAATTTTATTAGGAGTCAGCTTTGTTTCCTCGTATTTTGGAACCTTAGCCGCGGCAGCTGTTACGAAGCAAGATGCTTATGCAGAAGGAAAAATTGCCTTTAAAGGTCAGGGACATACGATTATTATCGGCTGGAATGAACGTTCAAAGGAATTGATCAGTAAATTGATTAGTCAGAAATCTCCTCCCATGATTGTGATTATTGACGAAACCCTTGAGGCCAATCCGGTTTCCTCACGGTTTGTGCATTTTATTCAAGGGAAAGCTCATGTCGATGATACGATTGTGAAGAGTGATATTGAGAATGCCGAGAAGGTGCTGATTACGGCGGATCGTGGAAATGATGAGTTACAGGCTGATATGAATAGTATTTTAACATTGCTAACCATTAAGGGGCTGTGCGCAAAGGTAAAATGCATTGTGGAGATTTTAACAGCGGAACAGGTGGTAAACGCGGTAAGAGCGGGCGCAGATGAGGTGATTCAATCCAATAAGTTAACCAGTGTCTTTATGCTCAACAGCTTGCATTCGAATGGTGACGGGTTGCTCTCAGATGTGTTACATCAACTGCAGGATGGCCGTTTGACAGCTGTTTTTGCCGGTGCCGGGAAGTCTGGGAAATTATACGGAGATATGTGGCAGGAGCAATTGAGCTGCGGCTGTCTTCTGGTGGGAATAAAAAGAGGAGAGGAAACCATCCTGAATCCCCCCCACACTTTTAAAATGGAAGAGTCCGATCAGCTATTAACCATTCGATAGCAGGACCGTTTCCAATTCGGCTACCATTGCCTTACCTTTATCTATATAACGATCAGGAATGCTGGCGTCTTTATCAGTTGGTTCCTGAAATTGATTTAATGTCCCGGAGAATACTCCTGACTCACCCTGAACATCCAACCCCGATTCATATTGGTGCGACAATAGGAACGGGCGGCCCAACTCCACCGTACAACCACGCATATCCAGTTGTCCATCAACCGCATGAAATGGAAGCCGAAAAAATTGATAGCCGCCTTCATCATCCAGTTTATAATCGAACGAACCATGGTCATAATCCCAATTCCCGCCAATCGAATACCCGATTGGTTTTAATTTTTGCTCTATTTTAAATAAATCAAACTGCTTGCCCTCGACTTTTGATGGCAGTTCAATCATTCTGCATACCCCCTTTATTCTTAGCTTCCCCCATCATTCCTGAAAAATAAATGTTGGAAATTAGTCATACCTTTGGTTTGGTAATTTTTATAAAATGGAGAAATATTTATTTGAAAGGAGTGTTGATTTTGGGAATTACTGTTATAAAGCCGCGTCAAATAAAGGGGAGGTGCTATTTGATGAATTAGCAATGGAGCGCATCCAGATGAGTGTTTTGATGCTTAATGATTTGTTATTGGAACAAAATCATTCCTACTTTCAAATTGACTCCTTGTTGGTTACGCAAGGAATGATTCACTTATTCGATGTAAAAAATTTTGAAGGCATTTACGTTTATAAGGATGACAATTTCTATCTTCTGGGTAGTAACAATGACCTTCAAAATCCTTTAGAACAGCTGAAACGATGTGAGCGCCTCCTCCGTAAACGTCTCCAAGAAAATGGCATTAATCTCCCCATAAAATCTCACTTAATCTTTATTAACCCCAAATTTACTCTCTTACAAGCACCTCTTAACGAGACCATCATTCTCCCAACACAACTTGATCATTTTTTTGAAAAAATGAATAGGATCCAGGCTAATGTAACAGAGAAGCATGTTACAATTTCTGAGAAAATCATGACTTATCATAAGGGAGAGTACCCATTGGTTAATGTCCCTACTTATACAAAAAGCACACTTAAATACGGGAACTATTGCTTAAAGTGTCATTCCTTTGATGTATCAGTTGTTGGAGTTGGGAAATTGGTGTGTATTGAGTGCGGTTTTGAGGAATCGGCGGATCAAGCTGTATTGCGGTGTGTAGAGGAAATCGGGCTGTTGTTTCCCGGGGAGAAGATTATGACTAATTTGGTACAGCACTGGTGCGGAGGTGCTTTCTCTAAAAAGGTAATTTGTAGGGTTTTGAAGGGGAATTATACTATAAAAGGATATGGTCAATGGACGTATTATGAGTAATCATAATTAACTGTTATTTGATTAAATTTAATTAGGTCTCCAATTAATTCTTTGGCGACCTTTTTTAATCTATGGTCATTCTAGAAGGAAACATGTCATCTTGGCGACTCCCTTTCATCTATCTACTGTTCCTCGGCACCAAGCGGCCTTATTGACGACCNNCCGTCTCATCATTTATCCGCAATTCCTTGGCGACCTTCTCATCATCTACCCGCAATTCCTCGGCGCCAAGAAGCTTCATTGGCGACCTCTTTTTCATCTATCCAGGATTCCTCGGTGCCAAGAAGCTTCATTGGCGACCCCTTTTTCATCTATCCAGGATTCCTCGGCGCCAAGCAACCTTATTGGCGACTTCTTATTCATCTATCCAGGATTCCTCGGCGCCAAGCGACTTTTTTGGCGACTACTTTTTTCATCTATCTGCGACTTCACTGTGCCAATTACCTCAATGGCGATTAATGCAAACCTTAGAAGTCAATTCACAAAAAAAACGCCAACCCCATAAAGGTCAGCGTTTCAAAATTACTTCAAGCGTTTTTCAAGCTCTGCTTTCTTTTCTTCAAATCCTGGTTTTCCTAATAGGGCGAACATGTTGACTTTGTAGGCTTCTACACCTGGTTGGTCAAATGGGTTAACCCCTAGTAAGTAGCCGCTCATGGCGCAGGCTTTTTCGAAGAAGTATACTAGGTAGCCGAATGTGTATTCATCCAATGAAGGGACGGATACGATTAGGTTTGGTACACCGCCGTCTGTGTGAGCGAGCATAGTGCCTTCGAAGGCTTTGTTATTTACGAAATCAACAGTTTGGCCGGCTAAATAGTTTAATCCGTCCAGGTCATTGTCCATTGCTTCAATGGATAATTCGTGGCGCGGTTGATCCACCTTGATGATGGTTTCGAACAAATCGCGGCGGCCTTCTTGGATGTATTGCCCTAATGAGTGCAAGTCTGTTGAGAAGTTTGCTGATGATGGGAAGATTCCCTTTTGGTCTTTGCCTTCGCTCTCGCCGAATAGCTGTTTCCACCATTCAGAGAAATATTGCAAGGCTGGCTCGTAGTTAACAAGCATTTCAATGGTTTTGCCTTTGTTGTAAAGGACATTTCTGACAGCCGCATATTGGTAGGCAAGATTGTCTTCAAGCTCGGAATGACCGAAGTCCTCTTGTCCTTTTGCTGCGCCGTCCATCATTTTTTGAATATCGGCACCGCTGACAGCGATTGGCAGCAAGCCTACTGCAGTTAATACGGAGTAGCGTCCGCCGACGTCATCTGGAATGACAAATGTTTCGTAGCCTTCTTCAGTTGAGAGGGTTTTCAATGCACCTCTTGCTTTGTCAGTGGTTGCATAAATGCGCTTACGTGCTTCTTCTTGGCCATATTTTTCTTCAAGAAGCTTACGGAAGATCCGGAAAGCGATAGCTGGTTCGGTAGTGGTTCCAGATTTTGAAATGACGTTAATGGAGAATTCCTTGCCGTCAAGCAGATCCATGATGTCTTTCATATAAGTAGAGCTGATGTTGTTTCCGACAAAAATAATTTGTGGGGTGTTGCGCTTTTCTTTTGGAAGTACATTGTAGAAGCTGTGCTGTAGCATTTCTATAGCAGCGCGGGCGCCAAGGTAGGAGCCGCCAATCCCGATAACTAAAAGAACATCTGAATCGGATTTAATTTTTTCAGCTGCTTTTTGAATTCGTGAAAATTCTTCTTTGTCATAGTTTACGGGAAGTTCAACCCACCCTAGAAAATCGTTTCCTGCACCTGTTTTTTCATGCAAAGAGTGGTGGGCAACTTTTACAGCATCCCTTAGGTATGTAAGTTCATGTTCACCGAAAAAGGTAAGGGCTTTTGAGTAATCAAAGCGAACGTGTGTCATGATTGATCCTCCAATTTTTTATTTTCATTTACCACTTTATCGAATGAGGGGCGGATAATCAAGGTACACCCTCCTATGTAAGCGTACCCATTTTCGAGCTTTTTTTTACAAATTGAAAAAAACCCGGACAAAGCGTCCGAGTCTTATAGTGATGCACGAAAAATCGCCAGTACATCCTCACGATTCAATTTCTTAAATCTGCCAAATTCACCGTAAACCATCGCACGATCAGCCATTAAGTCCAGCTTGCTGTCATCGATTTGATAATGTGCTAAACGTGATGGAGCACCAATACTGTTCCAGAATTCACGCAGCTTGCGAATGCCTTCAAGTCCTGCTTCTTCATCCGTTTTACCTTCCGGATTTACACCGAATACACGGACTGCGAGCTTTTTAAAACGTGCTGGTTTCACACTAAGATTGTGTTCCATCCAATGTGGGAACAGAATCGCCAAACCACCGCCATGTGGGATATCATAAACAGCTGAGACAGCATGCTCAAGGTTATGGGTAGCCCAATCTCCTGAGTAGCCCATGTTTAAGATTCCGTTTAGTGCCATTGTTCCACAATAAAGGACAGTTGCACGGTGGTCGTAATTTTCTAGGTCCTCTAAAAGCTTAGGAGCCGTTTCCATTACTGTTAACAGCAATCCTTCACACATACGGTCCTGAAAATCAGTTTGGTCTTCAAGGTGAAAATAATGCTCAAGAGTATGAGACATCATATCGACAATTCCATTTACCGTTTGGTCTCTTGGAACTGTATATGTATTTACTGGATCTAAAATTGAAAATTTCGGATAGGTCACAGCGCTGCCCCAGCCGTATTTTTCGTTTGTTTCCCAGTTTGTAATGACAGAGCCAGCATTCATTTCTGAGCCTGTTGCAGCCAAAGTTAAAACCGTACCAAATGGAAGCGCCGCTTGGACCATTGCTTTTTTTGTCACAAGATCCCATGGATCCCCGTCATACTTTGCTCCTGCCGCAATCAGCTTCGAACAATCAATTACACTGCCGCCTCCGACAGCTAAGATAAAGTCAATTCCTTCCGTTTTGCAAATCTCCACCCCTTTACGGGCAGTCGTTACACGCGGATTTGGTTCAACACCTGATAGTTCAAATACTTCGGCACCGATCTCCTTTAATAATCCTGTTACCTGATCGTAAAGACCAGAACGTTTAATGCTGCCACCGCCATAGACAAGAAGTACTTTCTTGCCATAACGAGGAACTTCGGTTTTTAATTGCTCTAGCTGACCTTTTCCAAAAATTAATTTTGTCGGATTCCAAAATGTAAAGTTTTGCAATTCAAAACGCCTCCTTCTCATTTCATATTATTTGCTATTCACACCTTTTTTGCAAAAAATTTTACTTGAATAGTTTTACTGAAGAATCATTAAACTATTAATAAAAAAAGGAGGATTTTCCAATTTGGGCTCAATTC
>NZ_JBALNY010000106.1:0-3360 GCF_036962145.1 Bacillus sp. JJ1764
TCAGATTCCGCGTCACCGCGGACACCTTTGCGTTAAGCTAACCACTACTACTGCCTTCGTGGTTCGGGACTTTCACCCTAGAGACTGCACCCATGCCGGGCGCACAAGAAAAACCTGCTTACACTACGTAAGCAGGCTTTTCCGTTTTCACTATTCACTATTTTGAGTGGTATTAAAAAAGTTGGCTTGTTCTTTTTCATTTGCCTTTGACTTAGTATTGTTTTTACCCATTTTTCCATCTGATTCATAACTTAAATTTTCCAGTGTCTTTTTATCTTTTTCCATCAATACTTCCCCCTTTCAAGGGTAGTTTATCCCCCACAATCTTTATTTATTAGACTTAGCTTTTGCCACAAAAGACCAACCTTTTATAGAAGGAATGCTTTCTAACATATTTTGGCTTTCTATAGAAATAACAGTGGTATGGTCTCTATTCGCAGGATTCTCGGTTAATCCATTCTGTCTATTTTCAGTTATGTTACTTGACACTTTCCCTTGATACATAGTTTGTTTTTTATAACCATTTAAATTTGGAACAAATTTTTTACTGTCAATAGGGACATTTACTTCAAGTTTTGTTGGGTGTAAATAATCAACTATTTTTCCAGACTCATCATAAGTCTCATATTTAACTAATATTCCTGTATCTTTATCTACCCAAAACCGAAAAGTAGCAGCTTTATGTTTGACCTTCGCGTAACTGTTTAACGTCCCTTTAATAACAAGGGTGTTATGGCCCAATAGTTCTTCATTCTGCTTTTCAATGTTCCATTTATTTAGATCTCTAGTGTAGTTAGAAGCAATTTCATAGGGAAACAAGGAACTTTGAGCCTCGCCAATTAAGGGCCTTTCCCTCATATTTGTTACATTAATTCCGTCATTATCTACACGAAAAGCCTCCCCTATGGTTAATGTATTGGAGGAGAAATTTTCCAGTTGGTAGTCCATTTCCAAATAAGCACCTTTGCTTTCATCTAAGTCCCACAATTTTCCTCCAGTATAATAATGATAGAGTACCTGGCTCGGTCCATTGTCTAAGTTTGTTATTTTACTAAAGCCCCCTGCATTCTTATGTAAACTTAATTCATACTCAATAATCATAGTAAGCGGACTATTATCATAATGCATTTTAAATGAACCTTTGGCCGTCTCAAAATAGTCAACAGTATTCAGCATTTTGGTTAAGATTTCTTCCTTCGTCATATTCTTGATATTTTCTTTCTGTTTAGGCGGCACAATGATATCCTTATTTGCCTTATTGATCTCCTCTTCATGGTAGCTTGCCTGGTTATTCTGGGCTTTTTCAAAAAAGTGCATTTGTTTTCCGACAAAGTAGGCAATTCCTATAAAAAGGATGGTAGTAACGGTGACACTCAAAAGGACATTAAAACCGTTTAGGATGGAGGTTTCCCGTTTTTGAACTCTGCCCTGCTTAATCGACTCTAATACCTTTTGTTGATGGGCTTCGGTGAAATGTATATCCTGGAAAACTGTTTTATCCATTTTGCTTTTAATTTCATTCCGTTTATTTTCCATTATGTTTCACACTCCCTCTAAATCATCTTTTAGTTTTAGGCGACCCCTATGCAATCTAGTTTTTATGGTATTTGGATTCGTTTTTAATAAAGTAGCTATTTCTTCAATGGAAAACTCATGATAATAGTATAGAATAATGACTTCCCTTAACTTTACGGGTAGCTTCATCACCTGATATGAAATCCGATCATTTTCATACTCAGGCCTTTGTTCCCAGCCAGAATGCGTATTTTTGAAGGTAAAATAATCTACCATAAATAAATTTTTATAAGACCAACTTTTTAGAACATCTTTACATTTATTTATGGTGATTTTGATGAGCCACGTTTTATAAGATGATTCATTTCGAAAAGTATCCATTTTTTCATAGCATTTTATAAAAACATCTTGCGCTACATCCTCAGCAAGATGTTTTTGCTTTAAATAAGAATAAGCAATTCTAATGACATCATTCCCATAGGTCACCATTAACCACTTTAGTTTTTCCTCATGAGTGAAGGAATCAGGCGGTTCTAGGTTAGACCCATTTACATCTTCAAGCATATTTATCCTCACAGCCTTAGTTTTTTTGTAATATAGACGATTCCAAATCTGGAAAGGTTCTATTAAGCAAATATTTTGTTACGGAAAAATATTTATAGTAGAAAAAGATCGAAAGGAAAACGATGATTTAAAGAGGAAAGTAATCAGATATTAATGTAAATTCCATAGAGAATCGAGGTGTCTAAAGAGGGAAAGTTTTTCTAGTATGACAAAAAGGACATTCCTGAATATACAGAGATGCCCTTTTCACTAATTTTGTTAGAAATTAAAGTCTAGAATCATCTTACTCGCTTCGCCGGTAAATCTATAGTTATAGGTCCCTTTTAAGTTTTTTAAGTCCCCGGTAGCTTTGATGATGGTTCCTGGAGAATCTAGATTTCCTTTATCAAATATACCTTGTTCTATAGCCGTGAATGTCCCCTGTTTTCCCTTATAAGTTCCTTCGAAATGCAGATACCCGGAAATTTTAGAGGTGGCCAAGTGAACATCGTCTATAGAAGAGTCTATATAAAATAATAAATATTCAACAAAAGCTTTTCCTGTTAATTCACCCTCAATATCATATTCGACATGGGCAATATTAACAGGAAATTCCTTTCTAGTGTCATCTACTGGGTTTTCATCCCATTTACTTACTCTAAATGATACCTCCATTCGTAAATCTCCCTTCACTTTTATTTGTTAATCACCTTCAGTATAATATCCAAAAAGTGCCATTATCAATAAGATTTATAAGAAATTAACATTAAAGCACTTATTTATCGATTAAAACTCTATCTCCCTTGCTATTAGGCTGGGATATGACTAAAAACTCCACATCCCCATTTGATTCATTCATCATTTGATGGGGAACCAAAGGTGGGATTTCGATTCCTTCATTAGGATTTAAAATGATTCGCTCGCCATTCACTTCTATAGTGGCTCTACCAGATAAAACAAAGAAAAATTGCTGTGCTTGATTGTGATAGTGCCTTACTTCTGAAGTATTTGCCGGCATGCGTTCATGGATGACACTTACATGATTATTTTTAACTAAATGCCAGCCATCACATTGGTCTCCCCATATGTAATGTTCGGCGTTCTGTTTACTTATCTTCATTTCTGCTACTCCTTACATTAAATAGGTAAAATGCATATCTTCTTAATAGGCTCTACCCTGAAATAACTGTGGATAACTTTACTTTAGCAGTTATTTCATTTATTGATTTGCAAATTTTTTCATGGATGTCTGTTAAACAAGTCTGTTGATTTGCGTTCCAGGCACTTCGCTTTCCGTGGGCG
>NZ_JBALNY010000106.1:3395-4213 GCF_036962145.1 Bacillus sp. JJ1764
ACCGTACTCCCACAGGAATCTTCGTGCCTTCCACTCCAATCAACAGGGTTAAAAACAACAGTATTCTTTAACATTGCTTCTCAATAAAGAAATACACTTGAACCACGGTCCTATAAATAGATCCAAAACCTCTTTATAATGTTACCATCTTCCATAACATAGTCCGTGTCTGGAACACCACCATTATTCATGATTGTTTTTGCCGATCCGATATTACTCTCGTCGCAGACAACAAGGGCTTCTTGTATTCCTAATTCCCTGGCTTTTTCTAAGGCAAGGGATAAGAGTTTTGTTGCATATCCTTTTTTCCTCTCAGATGGACAGATACCGTAACCAATATGCCCTCCACTGTTAAATAACTTATCTGTCAGTCGGTGACGAATATTTACTGCTCCAATGATCTTTTTATTTTTATTGATTAACCAGAAGGTAGAATCAGGAACCCAATTGGCTGGGATATTTTTACCCTGCTCTGCATCAAGTAAAGATTGTATCATTTCCGGAAAATTTGCAGGATCCTTACCAATGACCCAAGGAATCATTTCCTCCCCGCTATCTTTCCATTCTTGGTAAAACTCTTGATATTCAGATTTTAATTCCACTGTTGGTTTTGTTAAAAATACTGTTGGTTCCATGTGATTCACCTTCTTACTAAAATTTAAGCTATCCTATAAGCCCTGCGTTCAGCATATTCCCTACATAAATCACAAACATGAATTGTATTAATAAAGCTTTTTCTGGCTCCCAACTTATCTCAAAACTTCGGACACAACACTAGATTTTTTTCTCCTGTCTGTCTGCTCTGACTTCAGACACAA
>NZ_JBALNY010000106.1:4405-4536 GCF_036962145.1 Bacillus sp. JJ1764
CCGAAGTTGCTCTGACTTCAGACACAACCATTGGCGTTTTCTCCTCTTCTGTCCGAAGTTGCTCTGACTTCAGACACAACCATCGGTGGTTTTCTCTCGTCTGTCCGAAGTTGCTCTGACTTCAGACACAA
>NZ_JBALNY010000011.1:0-284 GCF_036962145.1 Bacillus sp. JJ1764
GTTTTTCTTTTATCTATTGTTATTTTTAATAGTAGTAACGGTGTTGGCCTTTGTTTTTGGCATGCACAAGTTTGCATACATTAGCGGTTTTATACTCATATCCATTGCTTTAGGTGTTGGATATGTATATTCCGCAAGAGATGATCGGCGGTTTTAAGAGGAATTATTCAAAAATGGATGATGATTTAGGAAGTGATTTTTGAGAGTCTGATTGAGACAAGCCATTCAAAGATTGGTCGAAGCCCCAGTTTCTAAGGATCCTTATGGAATAATGTCTTTCATAG
>NZ_JBALNY010000011.1:490-13082 GCF_036962145.1 Bacillus sp. JJ1764
GAAATGTCTTTCATAGCCTGGATGAAAGCCAGATTTTAAGGAGTCTGATTGAGAAATGTCTTTCATAGTCTGGATGAAGACCAGTTTCCAAAGATCCTGATGAAATAATGTCATTCAAAGTCGCGCTGATAGATCTATTTCAAGTAGTCTATCACCCTGATAAAGAACCGTTTCAATAGTTTAATTACGTTTGCACAATGAAAATATGCAAAAATACATAAAGTATTCAAAAATGCATAATAAATCTACTTATGTACTCCGTGTTTTCTGAATAATCAGCTTTTTATCCTGTTTATGCAATTTGGCATTAATCTTGCAATTCTTCATAACAAAGGGGGCATGATAAATGGAAAAAACAGTACAATTAAAAAGATCGTTAAATTTCTTTCACCTAGTATTGCTGGGACTTGCGTACATGGCACCATTGACAATCTTTTCAACGTTTGGAATTGTTGAATCAATATCAAAAGGAGCAACACCGTCAGCTTACATAGTTGCCCTAATTGCCATGCTTTTTACGGCCTACAGTTATGGGCGAATGGGGAAGGCTTATCCAATTGCCGGTTCAGCCTATTCTTACACCCAAAAGTCAATTAGCTCTCACCTGGGATTCATGGTAGGCTGGGCGATCTTAATGGATTATCTGTTTATTCCAATGATTAATTTTCTGATTTTAGCCTTATATTTGACAGAGTATTTTCCTTCCGTCCCATTCAGTGTCTGGATTGTTGGGATGATTATTCTGGTTACTATCTTTAATGTGGTAGGGATGAAGGTTACTGTTACCATGAACATGATTCTTCTGGGTTTTCAGTACCTTGTACTCATCTTCTTTGTCATCCTGAGTGTAAAGAGTCTCCTCGGTGGAACAGGTCAAGGAACTGTTTTTTCACTCACACCATTTATGTCAGATCAAACCTCACTCGTCGCTATTTTTTCAGGCGCATCCATCCTTTGCTTATCCTTCTTGGGGTTTGACGCCTTAACAACCTTTTCAGAAGAGACGATTAAACCGGAGAGAACGATTCCAAGAGCGATTATGTTTGTTACAATCTTCGCCGGTGTCTGTTTTATTTTTATCTCTTACCTTGCTCACCTCATTCATCCAGACTTTACCTCCTATAAAAATCTTGATACTGCCGCGATTGAAGTAGCCAAAATGATCGGAGGCACCTTTTTTAATGCCATGTTTGTTGCAGCAATGGTTGTTTGCTGCTTTACCTCTGCTACCGCATCACATGCCAGTGTTTCAAGAATTCTCTTTGCAATGGGCAGGGATTCGGTCATCCCTAAGAAGTTCTTTGCTTATATTCACCCAAAATTCAGAACACCTGTAAACAATATTCTATTAGTTGGCTTTTTTGCGCTTGCCGCTTTATTTACAGACCTAGTGACCATCACTTCCTTTATTAATTTCGGAGCGTTAATTGCCTTTACCTTTGTGAATCTAAGTGTGATTTCTCATTACTTTATTAAAGGAAAGCAGCGGGGCTTTAAAGGGTTCATTTTATACTTATTGCTTCCGTTGATTGGTGCGCTTATTTCCATCAAATTATGGAGTGATTTAGACAGTAAATCGATGATATTAGGAGGAATGTGGACGGCGATCGGACTTGCTTATCTGGCCTTTAAAACCAAGTTTTTCCGCGTGCAGCCGCCACAAATTGATTTTACAGAAGATAGCGGAAAAGATGTAACCGTGTAAGGAGTGATTCTAATGACATTTGCAGCAGATGTAATTATTAGTGGCAACAAAATTTTTACCGGCACGAATGATACCCCTGTGCCAGCATCGATCATCATCAAGGAAAATAGAATTATGGAAGTAATCGGAAAAGAGGACTTCTCACCATTTGTTGGTGCTCATACAAAGGTTTATCATTTTGGCGATGAATTTATTATGCCAGGGTTCCATGACTTTCATATCCATTTGTTAATGGGTGGATTGTTAAATGATAGCGTCCGCCTCCATTTAGCCAGCTCGGCAAAGGATGCCGCTCGAATGGTGAGGGAATATGCAGAAACGAAGAAAGATGATCCTTTTGTCATCGGATGCAGCTGGGAGAAGAATCAATGGGAAGAAGGAGAGCCTCACAAATCTTACCTGGACGAAGTGATACCCGACCGACCTGTGCTGTTATACCAGGCGGAATTTCATAGTGCCTGGGTAAATTCAAAGGCCCTTGAATTAGCTGGGATTGACAGGGATACACCCAATCCACCATATGGAGAAATCGTAAAAGATGAAAATGGGGAACCAACGGGACTTTTATTGGAGCATGCGCTCGGATTGGTAACAAAAGTTCTACCAATAACTCTAGAAATAAAGGAGAAATTGCTCGATAACTTTTTAGAAGAAGCTGCCAAATGCGGGGTTACCTCCGTTCATGATTTATTGAGAATTCCGGAAATGAGCACGGAAGAAGCAGAGCTCTATGCCGATTATGAAAAAAGCGGAAAACTGACAACAAGGGTTCATTTTGTGACGCCATTAAACGGTGATCTTGAACAGGCTAAGAGTTTAAGTGAAACCTATAAAAGTAACATGGTTCAATTTTGCGGGTTTAAACAGTTTTTGGACGGAGTGACCACTAGTTATACCGCCTATTTACTTGAGCCCTATTCTAATAATCTATCGACAAAGGGCAGTACAGTTTTCCCCGAAGAAGAGATTAAAAAATGGACAATGGAAGCTGATCAAGCAGGCTTCCGGGTCAGATTCCATTGCATCGGTGATGGAGCTGTTCAATTGGCCCTGGATGTATTTGAGGCGGCACAAAAAGAAAATGGGGTAAGAGACTCCCGCCACACGATTGAGCATGTCGAAATGATACATTCAAGTGATATTCAACGATTTAATGAGTTGGGAGTCATTGCCTCTGTACAGCCAGAGCACATCAATGTCACGACCCGAGATGTCTATGAAGATTTAATCGGGCCCGAGCGCATGAAGAATAATTATTTACTAAAGACGATGCTCGATCACGGGACCAATGTGGTATTCGGGACAGATTATCCGGTGGTGAAACTGGATCCGCTGCCTGGGATTTATCGTGCCGTAACAAGAATGGATGATGCAGGAGTGGTGTGGGATGGGAAGGAACGTATTTCCTTGAAGGAGGCTCTTCTTGCCAATACTGCAGCACCTGCCTATGGATCATTTCGTGAACATGACCTAGGAACCATTGAAGCCGGAAAGCTGGCAGACATCATTGTCCTTGACCGGAATTTGTTTGATGTACCACATGAAGACATTAAAGAGGCGAAGGTTATTTTTACAATGGTGGATGGGAAAGTCGTGCATGAGATCGCAGAGGAGGTTGCAAAATGAGCAAAGTGAACATTGGATTAATTCAAATGACGTGTGATGAAAGAATTGAAGTGAATATTGAAAAATCCATAGCAAAAGTAAGAGAGGCTGCCGCTCAGGGGGCACAGATTGTCTGCTTGCAGGAACTCTATCATTCTCAATATTTTGCCCAAACTGTATCTGTTGATAACTACCAATTGGCGATTCCACATGATCATAGGGCCATTACATCCATGCAGGAGCTTGCCAAAGAGCTTGGCATCGTCCTGATTGTTCCGTTCTACGAATGGGCTGCCAAAGGGGTTTATTTTAATAGTGCAGCCGTATTTGATGAAACGGGCAAGCATTTAGGTACAACCAGAAAGAATCACATCCCGGATGGTCCACAATATCATGAAAAATATTATTTTACTCCGGGGAATACCGGATACCCTGTATATCATACGAAATTTGGAAAAATTGGAATCGGGATTTGCTGGGATGAATGGTTTCCAGAAGTGGCTCGTATATTGACTTTAAAGGGGGCTGACATCTTATTCTATCCATCAGCCATTGGATCCGAACCGGATCATCCGGAGCTTTCAACGAAGGCGGCTTGGACAAAGGCGATTTCCTCGCATGGCATTCATAACGGAGTCTTTGTGGCTGCAGTTAATCGTGTTGGGCAGGAACAAGAAATGAGTTTTTATGGCGGCAGCTTCGTCAGCAATCCTATGGGTGATATTCTTCAATCGATGGATGAGCAGGAAGGAATCCTTGTTCAAGATGTAAATTTAGAAGAAATTGAGTTTGCCAGAAACTTATTGCAATTTTTACGGGATAGACGAACAGACACCTATGGTCCCATTTTGGAAAAATGCTAACACATTTGGAGAAAAACAAAGGTTTTTCTCCATTTTATGGGCAATCACCTTATAAGGAGATGGTATAGATGATTAGTAGAGATCATTTAAAAGAACAATTAAACAAAGAACTCCAACTATTTGAAGACACTCATCCAACATCAAAACAACTATTCGAACGCGCTAAGAGGAGCTTGATCGACGGGGTGCCGATGAACTGGATGGTGAAATGGGCCGGCAGTTATCCGATATTTGTAAAAGGGGGTAAAGGTGCTCACTTTACTGATGTGGACGGCCATCGTTATATTGACTTCTGTTTGGGTGATACTGGCTCGATGACGGGGCATGCCCCTGAGGGTGCGATCGAAGCGATTAAAGAGAGAATTGAACAGGGTGTCACGTTTATGCTTCCTACGGAGGATGCTGTCTGGGTAGGAGAAGAACTTGGCCGGCGTTTTGGTTTGCCTTATTGGCAAGTTGCTATTTCAGCAACAGATGCAAACCGTTTTGCTTTAAGGTTGGCTCGGCATATTACTAAGAGGAAGTATGTTCTCGTCTTCAACTACAGCTATCATGGAACGGTAGATGAGGCGTTCATTACCTTACAGGATGGGGTCCCAGTACAGCGACATGGGAATATTGGTCCGCAAACGGACGTCACTCAAACGACTAAAGTGGTGGAATTTAACGATATTGAAGCACTTGAGAAGGCTTTGGCTCCTGGCGATGTGGCAGCCGTTCTGGCCGAGCCGGCAATGACGAACATCGGCATTATTCACCCTGATCCTGGTTACTTAGAGGCCTTGCGAGAAATTACTGCTCGGACAGGTACGATTCTGATTTATGATGAAACCCATACCATGTGTACTGGGCCTGGTGGTTATACGGGAACCTATGGTCTAAAACCCGATATGTTGACGGTTGGAAAAGCAATTGGCGCGGGAATCCCAACAGCTGTCTACGGCTTCAGTGAAGAACTGGCCCAGAGGTTGCGTGGTACGATTGACATAGAGGGAGCGGATGTAGGCGGTATTGGCGGAACACTTGCTGGCAACGCTCTGTCAATGGCAGCCATGCGTGCTACTTTGGAAAATGTTTTGACTCAAGAGTCCTACGACAGAAACATTGCCTTAGCTGAACGATTCTGTGATGGGGTGGAGGCCGTGATTAATGAACACAATCTTCCCTGGATTGTAAAACGTCTCGGCTGTCGGACAGAGTACTGGTTCAAAGAAAATCCGCCAAAAAATGGCGGGGAAGCAGCAGTTGCTGCGGACTATGAATTGGATCGATACATGCATTTGTTCGCTCTCAATCGGGGAATTTTAATGACTCCGTTCCACAACATGGCCTTAATCTCTTCTCAGACAACTGTGGAAGATATTGATCATCATACAAAGGTATTCCGTGAAAGCGTCGAATCTTTACAAGGAGTAGATATAAAATGAATGCATTAACCCGTTTTGATGATAAAGTTTGTTTAGTAACTGGTGCCGGAAGCCCTTCCGGCATTGGTTTTTCTGCAGCGGAGATTATTGGAAAGCTTGGAGGGATAGTAGCCATCACCGCGACTACAGATCGAATTTTTGAGCGAGCAAATGAATTGATTCAGAAAGGCATGCAAGCTCGCGGGTTTATTGCGGATTTAATGGACCGAACCCAAGTGCAGGAACTTATTGATACAGTTATAGCAGAGTTTGGCCGGATTGATATTCTTGTCAATAATGCTGGGATGACACAGGTTGGGGCACCCGAAACCTTTACCGAGTTTGCTCAACTTGAAGGGGAAGAATGGGATATGGGCATATCGCGAAACCTGACCACTTGTTTTAACGTAACGCGAAAGGTCATCCCGCACATGATTACACAGGAATACGGTAGAATTGTCAATGTTTCTTCAGTCACCGGACCATTAGTAAGCTATCCGGGGGAATCTGCTTACAGTGCCGCAAAAGCCGCCATGGTCGGGATGAGCCGAGCTATTGCCATTGAGGTCGCCAAGCATAACATCACGATCAATAATGTGGCCCCAGGCTGGATCGCAACAGGTTCCCAGCAGGAACATGAAAAAATTGCCGCGCTGCATACCCCGATCGGAAGGGCGGGACGTCCGGATGAAGTGGGCCATATGATTGCATTCTTGGCATCGGAACAAGCCTCTTATATTACTGGTCAGCTGTTCGTGGTCGACGGCGGGAATATTTTGCAGGATTATAAGGGGCCGTAGAGCAGTTGGAGTTGACAGCTCCTCCAAACATGTAGAAAATTTGTTTCGGAATTGGTGGATATCAAAGAAAAAGTCGTGGATAAAAACCGAAAACACGTTGATAAAAACCGAAAACGCGTTGATAAAACAGACGGACTCGTGGATAAAAGAGTATACAGGCTCAGAACTGGTAGGTAGCTATGAAAAAGTCGTAGATATAACCCTAAAACACGTCGATAAAAACCGAAAATGCGTTGATAAAACCCAATTAATGTGTCGATAAAGCAGGCGGATTCGTGGATAAAGAGGATGCGCGAATCGGATTGGTAGATAGCTATGAAAAGGTCGTAGATATAACCCAAAAACACGTGGATAAAAACCGAAGACGCGTTGATAAAACCCAATAATGTGTCGATAAAGCACTCGGACTCGTGTATGGAACCCAAACACGTCTCGAAAACGCAGACAAAAAAACAGGTACCTTAAATGGATACCTGTTTTTCACATCTTATTCCAACACTTCGTTTTATTTAAAAAGGCTTTTATATTTTATCGTTTCTCGCATGGTATAATTTACAAATAACTGTAAAACAACCATTCTAGGAGGGAGAAATTGCGATTATTAAAATCTATCCTATTAATACTATTAATCTTTTTTTCTTTAACCGGATGTAATGAGCAGCAAGCCACCTTAGACGGAAAAGCAGTTAAGAGTATTTCGGTGGCAAAAGTTGGTGACTCCATGCAAGAAATTCATAAACCACATGTAATTTATTATCAAAAAAATGAAAAAGAACTTAAAGCTTTTATAGAAGCAATTCATAAAGCAAAAAAAATTAATGGCGTCGTTGATGTGGCTGTCCCCGATTATCTTCTTACACTAACTTTCGAGGATCAGAGCGTTTCCAAATATACCTTGTCAATTGGTCCGGATAACGGGTCAATCATGAATGAGAATGAAACCAATACTTTATATAAACTGCCTTCCTTTGTCATTAAAGATTTAAATACATATGTGAAATCAAAAAAGTAGCAATAGGAGAGATCTGTTTGAAATTAAAAACATGGTCGATTACAGGTTCAATTGCGTTATTGGCAATAATCGTAGTACTATACTTTTCACAGAATCATATAAAAAAAGTTCCTATCTTTAAACAGAGCGACTTTAACTCTGTAAATAGTGTAAAAAGTTGGAAAAAGTTTAGTGAAGAAATAAAAATTTCTGAGAAGGGCACAAAAATTGAGGATTTCCAATTGATTCTTGATAAAAATAACCATATTTATTCAGTTAAGTTTGAATTAGTAGAAAAAGTTAATGATAAATTTACCGTTTTACAATATAGCCATTGCTATTCATGTGAGACAGAGGGAGAAAACAGAGTCTATATCAGTAAAAGTACATCAGATGAATGGCTCCAATATAACAAATTAATCGAGGCCAATCGTTTTTTTTCAGCACTTGAGCAACTGAATCAACAGGGATTTTTTGAAGGCTCCAAATTTAATTATCATTTACTTGTCTCTTCAGGCTGGACGGAAAACATACAAGTGGATGGGGATTATTATATTCTACAGAATAGCAATCTCAAAAAAATGGACGAAGTTTCTACATCCAAAAAGTCAAAGGGCTTTAATATGCAAGACATCGGAAGTGACCGCCCATCCAATTTTAGTACGGACAAAGAGACGACAAAAATAGTTTTTATAGATAGCTAAATGAATTCAAAGTTTCCAATTAATTTTAGAAATGATGGATGAGCCATTACAAATGTAAATCGTTACTCACTTCCAACAAAGGACAAAAAATTATTCTAAGAAGGGGTTGCTGAAAAAATGAAAATTGCTTCAATACAAGTAGAGATAAAAGATAGCGAATCAAAAAATGACCGAATTGATCGTGTTGAATCAATGATTGACCAATTAAAAGGGCAAGATTTAATCATTTTACCTGAAACATGGGCAACGGGATACTTTTCATTTGATCGTTATATGGACGAATCAGAAGAGATAAACGGGGATTTTGTACAGCGATTTTCCTCGAAGGCGAGGGAAATACACTCTTATCTTTTTGCAGGCAGCTTTATAGAAAGAAATAATGGGAAATACTACAACACTAGTGTTCTTTTTTCTCCGGAAGGGAAGCTTATAGGTACCTATCGGAAAATGCATCTATTTCAGTACGGTTCAAAAGAAGGTCAAATTTTGACGAGAGGGAATGAAATCACTGTAGTAGATACAGATTTTGGGATAGTAGGCCTGTCAACTTGCTATGATTTGCGTTTTCCTGAATTATATCGTGCAGAAGTCGATTTAGGAGCTGAAATGCTTCTGGTTACATCGGCTTGGCCCCATAGAAGATTGGAGCATTGGAAATTATTCAATGCCGTTCGAGCATTAGAAAACCAATGTTTCTTAATTTCGAGTAATTGTGTTGGCACAACTCAAGACGTCCTTTTAGGTGGCCATAGCCAAGTGGTCGATCCATGGGGAATTGTTGTCGCTTCTGGAGGGGAGGAAGAAACGGTTATAAAAACAGAAATTGATCCGACTCAGATTGCTTCTATTCGTGATGTATTTCCTAATTTGAAACATCGAGTCATAAATAGACAGAAGAATGTTTAGTTGCTCATAAATAATGTCTCTTGAATACAACATTGTCACAGATCCTAAACGATGCTTTTTGCAGGTTATTTTTTAAAAAGTACAGGAATCTGTGAATAGGATATTGAGGAATTGGCTGCTGCAAATCAATAGATGATAAATAGGGCTAAGGCAGAGTTTTTGATACCTTAGCCCTGTTTATTTAGATGAATTCAAAAATAAACCTACATTTATTGGATTTGAAAGGATCCAAACATCCGATGATATTGACTTTCAATACAAGAATTAACTTCCTTTTTGGTCAACTTGTATCATTATCTTCGTGACGTATTGTTCTTTATAATGCATTACAACCGTATCATAAATATACTCTTCAAAAACATAATCTCCAAGGGTTAAATCTAAACGTTCCAACTCAGCAAATAGCTGCTTATATGTTTTATGTATGGTGTGATCATCGCCAATATGATAACCAATGAGGAAATCTCCCTTAATATCTTGAAAGTACGGATAGCCTTCCTTTGGATGTGGCTGCTCTATATATAAATAGCTATAATTAGTGAAATCTCCCTTTAATATTTGCTCCCGTTTGGTCATGACGCCTATTGGAAATCCTGTATCCAGCTGAGAAACGTTTAATTCATTAATAAAATCTGAAACAACCTCTACAAATTCTTCATCGGTTATATTTTCGATATTCCTACTTAAATAGAGTGTTGCTTCTGGTAATGTTTCAAGTGTAATTTTATTAAAGTCTATTTGCGAAGATTCCTCCATTAATGCGATTTTTGCCTCGATCATTTTTTCCTTCATCTCAATCTCCTGGCGTTTTTTCACAACATCTTCTTTCTTTTGGTACATTAAGGACAAAAAACTTTCAGGTGATCTATTTTCCATATATTGTTGAATATCGTTCAACGACGTACCAAGTTCCTTTAATAAATCAATAACAAAGAAAAACTCTAATTGGCGAATGGAATAATAACGGTAACCTTTTTCATCCTTTAATACTGGAGACAACAGCCCGATTTGGTCGTAATAAAAAAGGGTTTGTTTGTTTACTTTGCAAAGTTTCGCAAATTCACCAGTAGTGAGGAATTTTTGATCCTTTTTATTCATTTGTCCCTGTCTCCCCTCTTGACTATATAGTTACTATATACAATAACATGGAGTTTGAAAACGTAAGTCGTTTTATTAAGGAGAATGTGAAATGAAGAAAAATAAAGTCACTTTAATGCTATTGCTAATGAATTTATTCATTTCATTTTTGGGAATTGGTTTAGTCATACCGGTCTTACCTACACTGATGAATGAATTAGGGATAACCGGAACAACAGTTGGTTATTTAACAGCCGCGTTTGCCATTGCTCAATTGATTGTTTCACCATTTGCAGGGAAAGCGGTAGATCAATTCGGCAGGAAAATTATGATTGTCATTGGTTTATTTATCTTCGGACTATCAGAAATATTATTTGGGATTGGAAAAGAAATCGAAATGTTATTTATATCTCGAATTTTGGGAGGAATAAGCGCTGCCTTTATTATGCCTGCTGCTACTGCTTTTATTGTTGATATGACCGATTTGGATACCCGCCCAAAAGCACTCGGCTATATGTCAGCAGCAATCAGTACAGGATTTATTATTGGTCCAGGTATTGGTGGGTTTTTAGCAGAGTTTGGTACACGAATACCATTTTATTTTGCAGGAGCCTTTGGCACCATAGCGGGTATACTTTCTATTATTTTATTATCTGAGCCAAATCGTGAAAAAGACAGTAATGAACAAGGCGCGGGTGGTAAGATTGGTTTTAAACGTCTTGCTGCCCCCAAATATTCCTTTGCGTTTATCTTAATCTTTATTGCCACATTTGGTTTAGCAGCGTTTGAATCATTCTTCAGCCTATTTGTGGACCATAAATTTCAATTTACACCTTCCGATATAGCCATTGTGATCACAGGAAGTGGGATATTTGGTGCAGTATCGCAAGTGATCTTATTTGATAGGCTTACAAAATGGTGGGGTGAAATTAAGCTGATTCGATATTGCTTACTATTATCAGCCATACTTGTCTTTTTAATGACTGTGGTTCATTCCTATTTCTTTATTTTGCTGGTTACTTTTTTTGTTTTTGTTGGATTCGATTTATTCCTGCCAGCCGTTAATTCATACCTTTCAAGAATTGCCGGGAACGAACAAGGCTTTGTTAGTGGAATGAACTCCACGTTTACAAGTTTAGCGAACATAAGTGGACCCATTCTTGGAGGGATCTTATTTGATATTGATATTAACTACCCTTACTATTTTGCGACTGTGATCCTATCTCTAGGTATAGTTATTACCTTGTTCTGGAAGAAGCAAGCTAGTGATTCCTCAAATGAAGTGAAAGCTAGGGTAGCCCATTAATCAATGTAATAAAGCCGAATGTACGTTTTGTGAAAGGTAACGGAAATCCGTTACCTTTTTTTATAAGGTCTTCTTTGGGAAATTATAAAAGGTCCGAATCTCATATTCTTATTTATTTCAAAATAGGTACCATAAATATTAGAATTGATATGGTATAATTTAACATTATGTTAATGAGGAGGACGGTCTATAACAATCAAGCTGCTTATTTTCGCAGGAACTTTGTTTTATCAGTTTGTACAAATCATTACCAGCGTTGTTTCTGGATGGTAGATTTCTCCTTAATAACTCTTGAATAAGTTGATAGTAAAAAAAACAGTAAGGCGAGGAAAATATGATGGTCAGCGTAATGGGGTACATGTCTTTATTCGTGGTAATTGGATTGCCTATAGCAGTAATCTTCCTTTTGGTATCTGTGTATAAGATGAAAAGAAATAGTGAAATTCAAGTGGAGCAAAATAAGAGGATAATAGAATTATTGGAGAAGGTGAAGCCAGGGGAATTTATAAATAAACAATAAGTAATAATATGCTATGTTGGAGCACCCTGTTGATTGGAGCGTAAATCAACATACAAGTGTAAATAAGCAAATAATATAAATAAGTTTGGAGTATGTTCTATGATGAATGAAGATGCCATTATTTCTTTAATAACAGAAGATCCTTGGATGATGGACATATTAAAAACGGCAAAAGCAGTACAGTTGCCGGATTGGTGGGTTTGTGCGGGCTTTGTTCGTTCAAAAATTTGGGACACACTTCATAATTTCAGTGATCGCACGCCAATACCCGATATTGATTTAATCTATTTCAATCCTTCCCATATTGATGAATTAGAAGAAAAGAAAATGGAAGATAGGCTTAAAACCCTCATGCCTAACACACCATGGTCAGTAAAAAATGAAGCAAGAATGCACCTAAAAAGCAATATGCCTCCCTATGTATCTTCTGTTGATGCTATTTCTAAATTTACGGAAACAGCCACAGCATTAGGAGTAACATTAGATGAAAAGGAAAATGTGATTTTGGCTGCTCCATGTGGAATAAGTGATGTTGTAAATTTACAGGTAAAACCAACTTCTTTTTTTACAGAGACGAAAGAAAGAATTGAAATATACGAAACCCGTCTTGCAAAAAAGAATTGGAAAGCTATTTGGAATAAATTAAACGTATATCATATTGGCTATGTTAAAGAACAGTGTTGATGTTTTTCACTCTGTTGATTGGAGC
>NZ_JBALNY010000011.1:13139-25831 GCF_036962145.1 Bacillus sp. JJ1764
AAATCAACAGACAAGTTTGACGTAGCCAAATATTAAAAGTCCCTATTAAATGAATTGATCGAATTCACAAGGAACATTATTAATCAGAGAGGCATTTTCTTCTGTTCTTTCTTATTGTACTGTTTGGAGATCGTTTTAATCATAAACACCCCTCCAATTAGGGCAAGTAAGTTCAGTGAGTCTCCGAAATGAAATGATAGATTAATGTTGTTATGTACATATAGTTTCTTGTTTTTTAAAATGCCTTTAGTTTCTTTGTCTGTATGATTCAATGTAATTCCCCCAGCTAATTTATACCTTCTTAGCAATCCCTTGAACACGATATAAATATATGAGTATATATATTTTTATATGCTGACAAGTTATATGAACAATTGGAACCTGTCACAAGGAATATTGAATTGGAGGTTGCTGGAATTTGATTTGGGATAAGAGAATTCATTTGGGTGTTTCCTTAAATGTGACATTAATAACCTTTTCTGTCTTATTGTTAAATTCAATATTTACAAAAACCCCAAATTCTCTTCGATCTTTTAACCAAAATTTAAATCTCTCCGTTGATGTTTGATTACCCTTCTTTCTCCCAATATGGAGATAATCAATGATTTGGGCATTTGGGTACTTTTCCTGCGTTTTCGTCAATGCCAGACGTCCCCATTTAGCATAGGAAGGAATAGGTTTCTGTTGGGCGTATGTGGTATTTGTTAGATGAAGTGGAACGACACTACTTAAGCAAAAAACGAAACTAATGATGAAACGAATGATTAATTTTCCCATGCGGCAAGCCTCTTTTTTACTATTATCTTTCGTTTTTTAATACTATCTTATACGGGAATATCCGAGGATTAGGGGCAGTCCACTTTAACTGGCAGTAGACAAATGAACGGCGAATTTCACCAAATAATGGGCATATTTCTTTTAAGGTAGTTACTTGTCAGAGGAGTGAGTTTTTTTGAAATGCCCACAAAGTCTCCTAAGCAAAGGCTTCGAATCAGACCAGTTGATATAAGGAATGTGAAATTTTGTCTTTGCTTTTTTCAATTATACGATTTACATGCACTAGGACTAGTTGTGAAGTAAGGATTCCGATAAGCATATGGGATGGAATAAGAAATCGTTTGGCTTTTACTTTCATTTTTAACTTCATCATATTCCTCAAGTGTAACCAGAACTTTGTCACCTTTTGATGAGGTAATATCAACAATTTGTCCGTCCAATTCATTTTTAATAGCTTCAAACGTCACATCCCTAAACAAAAAGGTGCGGAAAGAAATTATTGTCAGCGTAATGGTGTACTTGTCTTTATTTATAACAATTTGATTGCCAATAGCAGTAATCTTCCTTTTGTGTATAAGATGAAAAGAAATAAGGTATTCAAGTGGAGCAAATAAAAAGATTAGAAAATTGTTGGAGAAAGGTAATTCAGTGGAACTCAGTAATGAACTATACTAAAATGAGGACCTTCCATTGGGGCATTTTTCTAGTGGCAATTAGAATTTTGATGGCTGTTTTTTTGTAAATAAGGTTAATGTAAACTATCTTAATGAAATTCTACTTTATTTAGCAAGTTTTGAATCTGGTCTTAGAAGTATCAAATTACTGAGCAACTTTCATATTGACCTTATTTATGTCCATTTGTTAAAATCCTTTTATGAATATTAAATCTTCCCAAACTCATTAATAGTGAGTGGTGAAATTTTGTAGAGCTTTGGCTCTGTTTCGTTCACCCGTTATCCGCTCGTGGATAACGGGTATTTTTTTTGGAAAGTTATTGATACGAGGTGGAGGAAGTAGATGCAGAATTTTAAGTATTCACTGTTGGTTTTATTAGGTGGGCTTAGTTATGGACTCCTATCAACAGTGGTGAAACTTGGCTTTTTAGACGGATTTTCCGTTCAAGAGCAAATAGGAGGTCAATATTTATTTGGTTGGTTAGTACTTTTATTAATCGACCTTCTTTTCTCAAGGCATAAAGTTTTAAAGAAGCAGGTGATTATCCTGCTAATTGTTGGAACAACGATGAGCATGACAGGTATTTTTTATGGATTTGCTGTGGAGGAATTATCTGCGTCAGTTGCTGTTGTTTTTCTATTTCAATTTTCCTGGATGGGTGTTTTTATTGAGGCTTTTGCGAATAAGATTTTTCCAAGTCTGGGCAAAATTCTATCTGTTATTATTTTATTCATTGGTACACTTTTCGCTGGAGGTGTATTTCAGGGATTTTTACAAGAATTTTCATGGAAAGGAATTATATTCGGATTACTAGCTGCTCTTTCTTTTTCTTTCTATATTTTTGTAAGCAGTCGTGTAGCAACAGAGGTACCTCCTTATACAAAAAGCTTAATCATGGCAACCGGGGCAACAATTATGATTTGTATTGCCTTCCCACCAGTCTTTATCATTGATGGAACCTTGCAATCGGGACTATGGAAATATTCTGTGTTTCTTGGGTTATTCGGTATTGTTATTCCTAATGTCTGTTTCACAATTGGAGCTCCAAAAGTAGGTCCAGGTCTTAGTACGATTTTAGGTTCAATTGAACTACCAACAGCAATCATTGCTTCGATTACTTTGTTAAACGAAGCGGTATCTGTACTTCAATGGGTTGGAATCGCTCTTATATTGTTCGGAATTATTGCCCCCCAATATTTATTAAATTGGAAGGAAAAACGCCAGTTTAGTAAAGAAGTAGCGTAAAATTGATTTAGGACACAGTGATTCTTAATTTCTATCATAGATTCAATCAATGATTGAGAAAAAATGAAATTATTGTAGAATGAATGAAAAAATGATCATTTATAGGTAGGGGTGCCCTAAGGTAATGAATGGACGTCAATTAGAATTATTAAGGTTTCTTAGTAAGCAGATGGAATGGACAAAGGGAAATGTTCTTGCAAACCTTTTAGGCGTTAGTGTTAGGACCATTCGTAACGATATCCAGATGATTAATTCTAATTTTTCAAAAGAAAAAAAGGAATTAATCACTTCTTCAAAGCAAAATGGCTATTTCCTTTCAGAAAAACAACTCGTAAATATGTTAATTCAAAGACAACACAGTTTAATTCCTTCTAGCGCCGATGAAAGAATTACCTATATTTTAAGAAAGCTACTTTTTTCATCGGAAACCATAAATTTATTTGATGTTGCTGATGAACTTTTTGTAAGTGAATCAACGATTGAAAAAGACATTCAACGGATTAAGCTCCAGTATCTTATTGACTTGGAATTGGAAAGAAGAGATAATCAAGTGCTGCTATTGGGAAACGAAAAGAGTAAGCGCTCCCTTTTAGTAAGAGTTTTATTAAATGAAGCAAGGGGAAACATATTTGATATCGTTCCCTACTCTGGGTTCTTTAATAAAGTAAATCTACAAGACATTAAAGATATATTATTAAAAAACATTAATCAGCATGAAATCCACTTAACGGATATGGCACTTATGAACGTAGTTCTACATCTTGCCATTATTACCGATAAAATTATTTTAAACGATCATCCGATATCCATTAGTGAATTTACTGTTCAGTATGAAGAAGAGGACCTTGTAATAGCCAATAAAATTAGTGAATCTATTAGTGAATTATATGATATAACCTTTCCTCATCCAGAAATTAACTATATTGCACAACTTATCGCTGGTAAGAAGACCCTTAATTATAGAGCGAGATTAAGAAACGAGATTGAAAGAAATGAAAATCCCTTCTACCTCAATTTAACAAAGCGATTACTTAAATCAATTAATGAGAAATTTTTAATTGATTTTCAAAATGATGATGAGCTGTTTGTTGGATTGTGTTTACACATTAAAGAATTACACAATCGTGTCAATCGCGGGGGAACCCTCAGAAATCCAATTCTAGAAGAAACAAAAAAAACCTATCCATTAATCTATGAAATGGCAAAATTCGTAGGAAATCTATTTGGTAAATTAGTTGCTCAAGAGCTTTCTGAAGATGAATTTGGTTTAATTGCCCTGCACCTTTGTGCTTCACTAGAACGTGCAACTATCAATAACACTTGTAAAAAAAAGGTAGCGATTATCTGTCCAACAGGATTTGCTTCAAGCCAACTCATTAAAGCAAAGCTGCAAAAATATGCTGATTATATTAAAGAGATTGGGTTATTTTCTTTAAATGAGCTGGAGCAACTATCGCTTTTTAAGCCAGACCTTGTTTTAACAACAATCCATATGGAATTAAATACATCTGGTCGAGTATTACTTGTTTCACCCTTTATCACAGAAAATCAGGAAAAACAGCTTAATAATTTCTTTTTAGATAAACGTGAAGGAATTAAAGGAAGTGAGAATTATTTCAAGGAATCACTCTTTTTTAATCATTTAGATTTTTCAACACCTGATCAAGTAATAGAATTTCTTTGTAGAAAGTTAAATGAGCAGCACTATGTACCGAGGGACTATGAGAATTACATTAAAAAGAGAGAAGCGATTTCACCGACATCGTTTGGAAATCTTTTAGCTCTTCCCCATCCTAGTGAAAAAGTTGCTAAAAAAACTATTATTTCGATAGGTATTTTAGAAAAACCAATCCAATGGGGTATGCAACAGGTACAACTTATTCTACTTTTTGCGCTTGCTAATGATGGAAAAGAACTGCATGATCATTTATTCCGCGATCTAATTAGCCTTTTAGAAAAACCAAGTAAGATGAAAAATATTATCCGAGTAAATTATTTTCAGCAATTTTTGGATGAGATATCAAAATAACAATGATACTAAGCATTCGCAGCTATTCTTGCAGCGGGTGCTTTTTTCTTGCTTCGGATTTACGAGTAATTACTTTCCTAAGGCATGAGGAAAAACTTTATTTCTCAAAACTTTGATTAAAAATTATAGTAAAAGTGTGAAAGATATTTCAAAGACAGGGGGCACACACCATGAATTATGAAATTCAAACGGTATCCTTTGGCCTAATTCTCCATAGTGGGAATGCAAAAAGTATTGGAATGGAAGCCATTACCCACGCAAAAAAAGGAGAAATAAAAGCAGCAAGGGAAAAAATTGATCACGCAAAGGATGAGTTGAAGAAAGCTCAAAAGGTGCACGCAGGTTTGATTTATGAAGAAGCTAACGGCAATTCACCAGAGTTTTCATTATTACTTATGCATGGTGAGGACCATTTTGCAATTGGTCAAATAATAGTTGAATTAGCGATAGAGATAGTAGATCTTCATGAGAAAATAGAAAGCAGGTGTAATGGATGAGGAAGAATTTTCTTTGGGGAACAGCAACAGCATCCTATCAATGTGAAGGTGGCTGGGATGAAGGCGGCCGTGTTCCTTCACTTTGGGATACGTATCTTCACAATAATCATTTAGAGAATGGTAATATTGCTTCTGATCATTATCACCAGTACAAAGAAGATATTCGCCTGATGAAAGAGGGGGGACATAATTCGTACCGTTTTTCACTCGCATGGCCAAGATTAATAAAAAATCTTGAAGGGGAGATAAACCCGGAGGGAATTCAATTTTATCATAATGTCATTGATGAATGTCTAAAAAATGGAATTGAACCATTTGTTACTATTTTTCACTGGGATTTACCACAGTATTTAGAGGATATTGGCGGTTGGACAAGTCGTAGGATTATGGCAGCTTATGAAGAGCTTGTAAAACTGGTGTTCTCTGAATATGGTAAAAAAGTTACCTATTGGACTACCTTTAATGAGCCTAGATACTATGTTTTTAGTGGATATAAAATTGGAAATTACCCACCAGGAGTTAATGATACGCAAAAAACCATTGAAGGTTCTTTTTACATGATGCTCGCGAACGCAAAAGCGATAAAAATCTACAAAGAAATGGGCTTAAAAGGGAAAATTGGAATTGTACATAGTTATGCACCAATCTTTGGTGTGGATGATTCCTTAGAAACGAAAATGGCGATGAGAAATGCCGATAACTACTTTAATAATTGGATTTTGGACACTGCTATTAAAGGTGAAATTCCAATAGATATGTTAACGAAATTGAACGAGAAGTACAATCTCTCCTTTATTCTACCGAAAGACCTTAAAGATATTAAAGAAAATACGGTTGATTTTATCGGCTTAAACTATTACGCTAGAGCTCTTATTCGCCCTTATTCAGGTGGAGAGACAGTACTTAGGATTAACAATAGTGGTTCCTTAGCCAAAGGAACTAGTAAAGTCGTGGTAAAAAATTGGTTTGAACAAGTGTGGGATCCAAACTCTGAGTTTACAGAATGGGATACAGAAATTTTTCCACAGGGACTTTATGAAGGAATATTAATGTCTTATAAAAAATATGGCATTCCTATCTATATAACTGAAAATGGTGTAGCAGATTATGAAGATGTGAGCATAGACCAAGTCCAAGATGAGAAAAGAATTGTCTTTTTAAATGATCACATTGATGCAATACTTCGGGCAGTTGAGGCTGGTGCTGATGTACGAGGCTATTACATTTGGTCAACGATGGATTTATACTCATGGAAAAATGGATGTGAAAAACGTTACGGGCTTGTAGCAATTGACTGGGAAAATCAGTGTAAAAGAAAGCCGAAAGCTTCTTATTATTGGTATAAAAAGGTATGTGAATCTAACGGAGAAATTATCGAAAGGAAGAGAGAATATGAAACAAATTTTGTTAGTTTGTAATGCTGGAATGTCATCAGGCATCCTTGCAAGAAAAATGGAAATTGCCTCCGGTGGTAAGATGAAAATTATGGCGGTAGGTGTTAGTGAATATAAGGATCACATAGAAAATAAGGACCTTTTATTAATAGGACCTCAAATCCGATTCCAATTGGAGGAAATCCGTAAAGCTGTTTCCGCTCCGGTCATTCAAATCGATTTTCAAAAGTATGGATTAATGGATGCTGAAGGAATTCTAAATGATATTAGAAAGCACTTAGAGTAATTGGTTTAGAGAAGGTGTCGGGCACCCTGTAAACCACAGATGCCCATAAATACAATAGAGTTCTATTTTAAAGGGAGGGTTAATCATGAGTAGGTTTTCTGCAATGAGTCAGGTAATGGAAAGAAGAATCATGCCAATTGCAAATAAAATGGGACAACAACGTCATTTGGCTGCGATTCGCGATGCCTTCATAACTTTATTACCAATTAATTTAATGGGTGGCCTAGCAGCCATTGTTAAATCACCCCCAGTTACAGAGTCGACAACCAATGGTATATTGCTTGCCTGGAAGGACTTTGCTGTTGCAAATGAATTGCTATTAAACTGGTTGTATGCCTTTACGCTTGGTGCCATGTCTTTGTATATTTGTGTTGGCGTGACTCACTTTTTATGCCGTCATTATAACTTAAATAGTTTTATTCCGATTTTATTTTCACTAGTTGGATTTTTCCTTACTGTTACAGAACCTCTTGAATTAGGATGGGAGGGAAAATCATTATCTTTTTCATTTATTGATGGAAAAGGGATTATCCCAGCCTTAATTATTGCCATTCTAACGACAGAATTGTATCAATTGATGAAAAAGAAGAATTTCGGGAAAATCTCTATGCCGCCTGGTGTGCCGCCCAGCTTAAGTGATGTATTTGCCTCTCTATTTCCTGGAATGATTTTGATTACAATTTATATTTTGATCTTTGTTTTATTCCGTTCGTTTGACTCATCATTCGCCAGCTTTATTTTTACGAAAATGGCACCAGCCTTTAAAGCAGCAGATAGCTTAGTTTTTGTTATTTTTATAACTGTACTTACGCACTTCTTATGGTTCTTTGGTATCCATGATGCTGCACTTTCAGGGGTTGTTGGTCCAATCCGTGACGGCAATTTATCAATTAATGCCTCTGCAAAGGTAGCCGGAGAAGTTCTACCCAATATATTTACTACTCCATTTTGGGTATACTTTGTTGCTATTGGCGGGTGTGGAGCTGTACTTGGTTTAGCTGTTATTTTATTGTTTTCAAAATCTAAGCAGCTAAAAACATTAGGGAGAGTTGGGTTCCTTCCTGCCTTATTTGGGATTTCTGAACCATTAATCTTTGGAATCCCATTGATGCTTAATCCTATTTTCTTCGTACCATTTATCTTTGCTTCAACAGTAAATGCAGTGATTACATTTTTGCTTATGGATTGGGGCATGATCTCGAAAACTTTTTCAATGGTTTCATGGAATATGCCTTCGTTCTTGGGAGCTTTCTTTTCAACTTTAGATTGGAAAGCATCGGTTCTAGTCATTGTTTTGACTATTTTAGATACCGTAATCTACTACCCTTTCCTAAAAGTTTATGACCGTCAGCTGTATATTAGAGAACAAGAATGTAATAAAAAGAACATTGAATCTGGAGATAGCATTAATCTTAATTAGTGGAAAATATTAAAGGTATCGGAAAGGGACCCTTTAGATTTAACTCAAAATGCATTCTAAATAAGCAGTTAGGAATGCCTTTTCTATTAGTGAGTAATTACAGAAAAGACAGAATTTTAATAATATCTTATACA
The DNA here is from genome assembly GCF_036962145.1 of Bacillus sp. JJ1764. Classification (NCBI taxonomy): domain Bacteria; kingdom Bacillati; phylum Bacillota; class Bacilli; order Caryophanales; family Bacillaceae; genus Bacillus; species Bacillus sp. JJ1764. Next base: position 21,597 of record NZ_JBALNY010000011.1, read on the forward strand.
GGAATATCCAAGAATTAGGCACTCCCTGCTTTAACTAGGTGAAATCTAATGAACGGCGAATTTCACCAAATAATGGGCATACTTCTTTTAAGGTAGTTACTTGTTAGAGGAGTGAGTTTTTTTGAAATGCCCGCAATGTGTTTATACCAATCCAGATGGAGTAAAATTCTGCATAAACTGCGGTGAAAAGTTTCATAAAAATAATGGTGAAGAGGATGATACCAGTTATTTTTATGAATTTGCTCATTATGTTGATATGGTTCCAAAATTTGAACGATCCATTGAGCCGAAGTTTCAAAATGTGTTTTCGCGTGTTTTTCGTAATCATAGTGAACTGGAAGCGGAACGTCTGTTTATCGTAGGAACAGCCCTGACAACTCCAAAAATATCGGAAGTGAAAGAAACTTGGCCAAAACCTTGGCTTTTTGCAAGGGTGTTCATCATTGCGCTTCTAGCATTCACAGGATTTTACATTGGTGTTAGCTATTTTGGGAATGTGAACTTTATCCCTGGTCTTATTATTATTGGCTCGTTTGCAGTTCCATTTACAACACTAATCTTTTTCTGGGAGATGAATGCTCCTCAAAATATTGCCTTTTATCGAGTGATTTATGTGGTATTGATTGGCGGTATTCTCTCCATGTTAGCTGCACTTGTTTTTTTCGATATTTTGAAAAACAATATAAACCCGATTACGATTGGCATTGCTGAGGAACTGGCAAAAGCGATAACCGTCATTACCTTTGTACGATACCGAAAATACAGATATATTCTAAACGGTCTTCTCATGGGTGCCGCCGTTGGAGCAGGCTTTGCGGCGTTTGAGACAGCCGGATATGCGCTTAGGGCCATGCTTTCCGGTGACGGCGCAAATCTCTACAACACGATTCTATTTCGAGGAATCTTTGCTCCCGGTGGGCATATTGCCTGGGCAGCTCTTACTGGCGCGGCCTTCTGCCGAGTGCAAGGGGACCATCCATTTAAACTAAAACTGCTTTTTCATGTTAAGTTTTTGCGTGTGTTTTTCTTAGTGGTCATCATGCATGCTCTATGGGACACTTCGATACCTGGTATGTCTCCCTTTGGACACATCTTTTTAACAGCTGCTTCATGGGTTGTTGTGTTCCTGTTTATTCGTGTCGGTCTAAAGGAGATTGGGGAAAGAAAAATAATGACGTAAGTTCGAGAGCGTAACTCATAATGGGAAGCGCTCTTTTTTTTGTTGGCTAGGAAATAATAAGTAAGGTAATGGTGGGAGCCTAAGTTCTCATAAAGCCCGCACTGATAAAAGAGGCAGCAAAAAGGTCGTTATGAAACGTTTATAAAGCCCGAATCGATAAAAGAGGAAGCAACCCGGTCGTTATGAAACGTTTATAAAGCCCGAACCAATAAAAAAGAAAGCAACCCCGGTCGTTATGAAAGGCTCATAAAGCCCGTACCGATAAAAGAGGAAGTAAAAAGGTCGTTATGAAGGGCTAATAAAATCCCGTACTGCTGAATATTCTTATAGCTTAGTCACCAAGAAAGTTTGATAAAATAGTGAATATTAAGCTTACTTTTATATTAATATGACTTCTTTAAAAAGGACCTGTCATAAATGGGCACAGATTGTCAGGAAAGATGGAATTAATGTTAGTAGACTTAATGTAGAAAGGAGAGAGGTTCACATGGAAGGGCTTCAAAGAATGCTGGATAGCATCGAGTATATGGAAAGTAATTTAGACACCAATCTATTGATTGACGATGTTGCCGCTGCAGCGTGTATGTCTAAATTTCACTTCCAACGAATGTTTAACATGTTGACGGGGTATACCGTGAGTGAATATATCCGAAATCGCCGTATTACAGTAGCTGCACAGGAATTGGTTAATTCCAAGGCTAAGGTGATTGACGTTGCCATGAAATATGGATATGAAAGTCCAGAATCCTTTACAAAAGCGTTTCGGAGAATTCATGGAATTAATCCCTCTGATGCCAAAAAAAACAGTCAAATCTTGAAGGCATATCCGAGACTCTCTTTTCAAATTCAGTTAAAGGGTGATGTAGAAATGGAATACAAGATTGTCGAAAAAAATGCTTTTACTGTGGTAGGAAAAAGTATTCGCACATCAACAATTGGTGGAGAAAATCACCGAAATATAGCGGCTTTCTGGGTTGAATCAAATCAGAATGGATTTTCACGTGAGCTTGCAAAAAACTGTGGTCCACTGGGTTTAATAGGAGTTTGCATGGATTTTGATAAAGAACAAGAAAATCTAACTTATTTAATTTGTGCAGAAAAGAATGTTGATCAGATTCCTTCAGATTGGGAGGAACGACAAATTCCTTCTGCTACCTGGGCGATTTTCCCAGTAAAGGGTGCCATGCCTGTTACCATACAAAAAGCATGGGGAAGGATCTTTTCAGAGTGGTTTCCGGCAACCGGATATCAGCATGCTGATGGACCCGAGTTGGAAGTTTACCCTAGCGACGCTGACCCTTCATCCGAGGATTATTATAGTGAAATATGGATACCTATTAAAAAGTAACAAAAAAGCACAAGGGCATTCGGTTCTTGTGCTTTCTTTATTTACCTTAAATGGAGCTCGAATGTTCCACAAGCTTGCAGGTTTAAAACCAAACTTAGAATAATAATCATTCTGTCCTAAGCCAATGACAGAATGATAACCTAGCACTTTTGCCCTGTTTAAAGCAGCATAAGTAAATTTCCATTTATAGTCTTGCATTCTTTCATTATAATTTCGGATCTAATTTCCAGCATATACCTTAATATAATAACCGTATAGTTTCCAATTGTGTTTGTCGGTATGGTATTTTAATAATAGAAATACTATCGAACCAATTTTCAAAAGGAGACATTAAAATGGCTAACACACATACTTTTAGCACAGGTGAGGAAGTTGCCAATTCCATTACTCATGGAATAGGTGCCCTTCTAAGTATAGCAGCACTAGTATTACTAATTGTATTTTCCTCGTTATACGGTAATGTTTGGCATATAGTTAGTTTCACTTTATTTGGTTCTACCATGTTCTTAATGTATACATCGTCGACACTCTTGCATGCTTTCCCTGAAGGAAGTAGAGTGAAAAATCTATTTGAAATATTCGACCATTCTTCAATCTATTTTTTTATTGCTGGGTCCTACACTCCATTTATGTTTATAGCTGTTAAAGGCTGGATCGGTTGGACGATTTTTGGGATTGTCTGGGGAATGGCCATCGGTGGCACCATTTTTAAATCCTTTTTTGTGAAGAAATTTTTGTTCACATCCACGGCGTTATACGTATTAATGGGGTGGTTAATTGTTTTTGCTTGGAAACCTATATCCGAGTACATGCATCCTAATGGTTTACTGTTTTTGATTATTGGTGGGGTGCTATATACGTTAGGATCTGTTTTTTATATTTGGAGGGGATTCAAGTTCCACCATGCTGTATGGCACATTTTCGTCATTGGCGGCAGCATTATGCACTTTTTCAGTGTGTTAACGCTTTTAAATTAATTCGCTCCATGAAGACCTTTTAGGAGGTCTTTTTTGTCGTTATTTATCGGTATTAACCGGTTCAAACGAATAGTACAATTTGCTATAATAATTAAATTAAAGGGGGTGCTTACAGATGGAGAATCATGATCGATTGTCTGGTACTTCTTCCACTCATGCAAAGCCTATTAATGGAAAGGCGATACTTTGCATGGGGCGAAATATTTAAAATTATCGCTGAACAGCTTTTCTACTAATTTGGCTTTGCACCTTATTTTTTTCAAAATCAAAATAAGGGGCTGGCAGAATTGAAATATATGAATGCAAATAAAGTTTTACCTGAAAAGCTAGTTTTGGAAATCCAAAAGTATGTACAAGGGGAAACTCTTTACATTCCGAAGCCTGAAACGAAGCACCAGAAATGGGGGACTTCGAGTGGCGGGAGAAAGCTGCTTGATTACCGTAATGCCACAATCAGAAATTCTTTTTTTAGTGGCAGCAGTATCGAACAACTAGCTAAGGAACATTTCCTTTCAACCGAAACCATTAAGAAAATAGTTTATTCACATAAAAAGTAGTGGAACAGCACTGATGATCACCGTCATCGGTGCTTTTTTATGTAAAGGCTCTGTTAAACGGCACTGTTGATTTTTTATACTATGTTGATTGGAGAGGAAGGCACGAAGACTCCTCGAAAATGCTAACGCATTTCCTTCGTGCATGAGCGAAATCTAGGAAGAAAATCAATGTC
>NZ_JBALNY010000011.1:25838-31650 GCF_036962145.1 Bacillus sp. JJ1764
GAAAGCGAAGTGCCTGGATCGGAAATCAACAGACGAGTTTAACATCCTATGTAAAAAACGTTTCTAAGTTATTTTCTCCATTTTATAAGCTGACTCTGTTAGATAAAATAAGTGTTAATAGCCGTAAATAGGAGAGAAAAATGATGACCGAAAAATTTATTAAAAATGAACAATTAAATTTTATAAAAAAACAGATCTCTTTGATCAAGGACAGCACAAAAAAGAATGTACCTCCAACTGTTTTGACTGCTGTGATTGATATAGCTAATGCCAAAATTTTGAATCTCTTTCCTAATACATCATTGGATCAACAGGAAATGCTGGATCTTTCTAAACTGAAAACCGATCAAGAGTATGAGCGATATATTCAGCTTCTTTCGGACTTTTTAATACCCTTTCCAATCATAACAGAGCAGCAACTGAAAAAAATGTTCCCAAAGCAAAAAAAATTAAAGCTACCTGATTTATCAAAAATAGACCACCACCAACTGACCTATTTAAGTTGGAATGATCTAAGATTGAATAAAAAATTTATTGTATACGAGCTGGATGGTAAAATGGTCGGCATTGAATGTAATTTCACACCAGCCACCAAAAAAACTTATTGTTCTTTCTGTAATTGTTTTGGAGAGGTAACTTATCTATCTACCGTAACAAAAACAAAAAAAGCGAAAAATCCAGATTATTATAGATCTATAGGCAATCTAATTTGCGCTGATAGCAGTGAATGCAATCATAAAATCACAGAGGTCGAATATGTAACTTCCTTTCTCAAAGACTCACTAGGAGTGTGAGATTTTCAAATGATGGTTTTTTGTATCTGAGAATGGACTCTTGATTTGCCTATACTCTCTCTTTAGCACGGGTCTGAAATCTTCGTTCTATTTATCCGTATCATTCGTATGATAATAAAGAACAAAACGGATTGGAGGACGAGGAATGAAGGCTATTGTGTATAAAAAGTACGGTCCCCCTGATGTTCTTCACCTAAAAGAGATCGAAAAGCCAACACCTAAGGATCATGAAATATTGATAAAAATAAAGGCAACGACTGTCACAGCTGCAGATATTCGATCACGGAGTTTTACGGTTCCCAGGTCAGTGTGGCTGCCTGCTCGCATGTCACTAGGTATGAGAAAACCTAAAAAAGTGATATTGGGGATGGAATTGGCGGGAGAAGTCGAATCCGTTGGAAAAGCCGTAAAAAGATTTAAGCAGGGTGATCAGGTTTTTGCAGCATCACTAGTGGGTTTTGGAGCGTATGCAGAATATATATGTCTCCCTGAAGATGGGCCGATTTCCATAAAACCGTCCAATATTTCACATAAGGAAGCAGCTGCTATTCCCATTGGAGCTCGTACCGCATTGCATTTTCTTAGAAAAGCCAACATTCAAAGTGGCCAAAAGGTACTGGTCTATGGGGCCTCTGGCAGTGTAGGAACCTATGCTGTCCAGCTTGCCAAATATTTCGGTGCAACCGTCACAGGAGTATGCAGTGCTGCGAATGTAGACTTGGTAAAATCACTAGGCGCTGATCAGGTCATTGACTACACCACAGAAGATATTTCAACTGTAGGCGAGACGTACGATGTGATTTTTGAAGCAGTAAACAAGAGCTCGTTCGAAGACTGTATCAAATTATTAAAAGATAAAGGTACCTATATAAATGTTACCGAACCTTTGCCAGATGCTCGAATGGTTTGGACGAAGTTAGCAAGCAGCAAAAGAGTGATATTGAGTCAAAATGCACCTGAAACTCCCGAGGCTCTTGATTTTCTAAGTGAACTTGCCGAAGCGGGAAAGTTAAAAGTCGTGATTGATCGATCTTATAGATTTGAAGATATTGTGGAAGCTCATAAATATGTGGAAAAAGGGCATAAACGAGGTAATGTTGTCATAAAAGTGAGTGTTGAAGAAGAGTAGACAGGAGGAGTTCCTCCTGTTTTTTTATGTGGAGGAACAATTAAAAGGATTCAACAAAATTGAATAGTGATTCAACAAAATTGAATAGTGATTCAACAAAAAAATTAGCGGATTCAACACAAAAAGCCAGGAATTCAACAAAAAGAGAAGAGGATTCAACACATATAGCATTAAATTCAACAAAAGAGCGATTCTTCGAGGTAAAGTCCGCTTTTTTTCATTCGGGACATATGTCCTTTCTCTATTTAGCCCACCTGTATTTTAATAAGAGAAGAATATGGGGGGTGAAATGGGTGAAAGGAATCCTGTTTTCAATTGTGGCTGGGGTGTTTATCTCCTTGCAGGGTGTCTTTAATTCAAGAATGTCTGAGGAACTTAGTCCGTGGCATACGACAACAATTGTTCATCTCGTTGGATTTATTGCTTCATTTATTATTTTTTTGTTTGTAAGAGATGGAAAATCAAGAGGCTTTCGCGAGGTGCCCTTTGTGTATTTTCTGGGAGGAATGTTTGGAGTAATCATTGTCATCGGAGAAATGACGGCCATTAATAAGCTGGGGATGTCATTTGCTATTGCGACGCTGTTAATTTCACAGCTACTTTTTGCATATATAATAGATATAAGAGGTTTATTCGGTGTACGGAAATTAAACATTACTTTGCAGCAAATAATAGGAATGGCACTAATTATGGTAGGAATCGTTATTTTTAAAATATAAGCTAGAGTAAATAATACTGTTGATCTATGACCCATTCCATTGGAAAACGTTACTCAATGGACAAATTTAATAGAGGCAAAATATAAAAGGTGAAAAAAATGAAAGAAATACATGAACAATCACGGCTTCTTGGTTATCTTGACCAATATAAATTAGAATCTATTTTTTCAAATGAGGTAAAGGAATATTTAACACTGCACCAGTTCAGTAAAGGTGAAATCCTATGTTCAAAAGGTGATCAGTTACATTCTATGTATTTTATGGTGAAGGGGAAGTTTAAAGTGTATGCCATCTCATCAGAAGGGAATACACTAATCGTCCGTTTCAAAACACCTCTTGCAATCATAGGGGATGTGGAATTTGTAAACGGGATGAGCGTATTAAATACCGTAGAGGCTGTTTCGGATGGTGAACTGATTGGCGTATCCTATGATGTCTTGCGAACCATGCAGTCGAAACAAGTTGAATTCCTACAGTTTTTATTAAAAATTATTACGGAAAAATTATACACGGAATCCCAATCCAACAGTTTAAACCTGTTGCTGCCTGTTGAGGTTCGTTTAGCCAGTTATTTGCTATCTTTATCATCAGAGGGTGAAGGAAATATCTATCATAAGGAAATGAGGACGACTAACCTGACGGAGGTAGCTGCTCTGATCGGAACAAGCTACCGACACTTAAATAGGGTCATACAGAAACTAGTCCTTGAGGGAATAATCGAACGGAATAAAGGATCCCTCACCATAAAAGATTTGCCGAGACTTAGAGAACGGGCAAATGGGCATATCCATGAATAAGAACGGAGAGGAATTGCCATGCAAGGAATATTGTTAGCTATAATTTCAGGCATTTTTATTAGTCTGCAAACTGTCTTTAATACTAGAGTGAGTGAAAAATTTGGTTCCTGGGCAACAACCACGCTGGTTCTAGGCCTGGGCTTCTTGACCTCTCTGCCATTCTTTATGGTTATGGATCATACATCGTTATTTTCTTTTGGAAAAGTAAATAAACTATACCTCTTTAGTGGTCTACTAGGAGTAGTCCTAGTCTTTTGCATTATGAAAGGTATAAGTCTATTAGGTCCTGCCTACTCTATTTCCATTGTCCTCATCTCTCAGATTACGTTGGCCATTTTGATCGATTCTTTTGGCTGGTTTGGATTTGAGAAATTGCCATTAACACATTATAAAATTTTAGGAATCTTCCTGATGGTTCTTGGGGTAATTGTTTTTAAGTGGAATAAAAAGTCGGGTAAGGGAACTGTTTCAGTCAACACACAATAACTACTAATTCTTAATCCGGAATGCGATGTAACCATTGTATTCCGTTTTTTTTTTGTTTATAGTACTCAAGTAGCAGACTGTTTTTTTGACATAGGAAAAATAAAAACTACAAATGTTAGTGTTTTTGAATTAAGATTTATAAAAGTTTAGAGTTTTTGACTCAAGCTTATTTTTATACATGGGATTTATCCTTAGTAGAATATAGGGAGACGAAATTTTTTGGAAAAACAAGAGAGTAAGTTTAGATGGGTAGTATTTGGTACTGTTCTATTTGCCTATTTTTTGATTATCAGTCAGCGAACAGCCCCTGGATTAATTCCAGATAAATTAATGAAAGAATTTGATGTTTCAGCATCCATGATTGGTTTGCTGGCAAGTGTTCAATTTTTTGCCTATGCGGCTTTGCAAATTCCGATTGGCATTTTGTCCGATCGTTACGGCCCCAATTTGTTTCTCATTCTTGGAACGATGATTAGTGGGCTAGGTACACTATTATATAGTGTTTCCTGGAATGAATACGCCCTTTTACTAGCAAGGTTATTGGCCGGTATAGGGGATGCAGCGATATGGATCAATTTGGTTTTAATCTTAAGCCAATGGTTTAAAGCCAATGAATTTGTCAGATTAATAGGCTTTGCTGGCATAATGGGAAGCCTTGGTTTTTTACTGGCAAGCGTTCCTTTTTCAGCATGGATTATGATTCTGGGCTGGAGGCCTCCTTTCTTTATTACGGGCATCATTATTTTTCTTTGTGGAATCCTTCTATATTATGTCATCGCTGTACAACCAAAAAAGTTTATAAAGAACTATACTGTCATTACGCCTTTGGGGAAAAAGCAGAATCATGAAAAAACATTTGATTTGCTGCGACGGATTTTCTTGGATCGAAAGGCATGGGCTGCCTTTTTATGTCACTTTGGAGTGGTTGGTACATATGTGGGCTTTATTGGTTCATGGGCTGTCCCTTATGGGATGCATGTATATGAGATGACAAGATCGAATGCAAGTCAGCTTGTCATGGTGGGTCTTATTGGGGCAATAAGTGGTTCCCTGCTAATCAGTTGGATCACCAATCGTTTTGGGACGATCAGGCTCCCATATGTTGTTATGCATTTGATCATGTGTTTAGGTTGGGCTGCGTTCCCATTGTTTGGCGGCAAACCGCCAGTCGTTTTATTATTTGTTCTTTTTTTCATAATTGGTTTTGGAAATGGAGCAAACCCATTAACGTTTGCCTATGTGCGCCATGCCTTTCCATTGAAAGAAGTGGGGGTTGTTTCTGGCTTCGCAAATACTGGTGGGTTTATCAGTGCAATCCTCTTACCAAGTGTTTTTGGGAAAATCATCGATCATTTTCAATCAGCCGGGATCCAAGTTGGGTATCATTATGGCTTTATGATTCCCGTCATCTTTTCTCTTTTTGGATTAGCAGGCGGCCTGCTCATTAAAGAACACCGTGCAGAAAATGAAAAGGTGCATGAAAGGAAACTGCAAGTGACTGGCAAGGTGTAAGGTCAATCATGTATTAAGGGATTGGTACTTTAGGATAGCTTGATCCAACTTTTTACTAACTTGAACGGTTCGCTTATTGCTTAATCCTTCTTTTAGTCCAAGTCGCATCATTTCATTTCGTAATAATTCCATATGATTTTTTAATTTTCTCTTTTGATGGATAAGACGTATTTTAAGCATTTTATTTGCCCCATTTTACTATTGTATAAATAATTAATACTGTAATATTTTAGAAGTTTTTCCTTAACAAATTCTTAAAAAACAGAGAGAGGAATGTTTTAAAAGCAAGTAACGGGTTCTCACTAAGCAATAAATTCATGGTTGGTGTCCGAAGTCAGAGGAACTTCGGACAGACGGGAGAAAACCACCGATGGT
>NZ_JBALNY010000107.1:0-1951 GCF_036962145.1 Bacillus sp. JJ1764
CAAGTTTAACTGAGCCTTAAATTAAACAAAAGGTGATTTAGATGCCGAAAATCATATCCATTGCGGAGGTTGTCCCTCCATATGAAATAAAACAGGACCAAGCCTCAGCATTCGCAGGCGAGCTATTTGCACATTCCTTTAAGGATATTGGAAGACTTTTAAAAGCATTTCAAAATGGGCAGATTGAAAAAAGACATTTTGTTAAAAAGATGGAATGGTTTTACGAAAAACACACATTTGCTGATAAAAACGATGCATATATAGAGGCAGCCGTTATGTTTGGAAAAGAGGCTATTATTAAATGTTTAAGCAAAAATGAGTTCTTGAAGAAAGACATTCCTATTCATGAGATTGAGGCCATTTTCTTTATTTCGACAACTGGATTAGCCACTCCCAGCATAGAGGCGCGAATTATGAATCTCCTTCCTTTTCATGCGCATACAAAGCGAATTCCCATATGGGGACTGGGCTGTGCCGGTGGTGCTTCGGGTTTATCGAGAGCATATGAATATTGTCTTGCTTTTCCTGAAGCAAAAGTCATCGTACTGGCAGTAGAACTCTGCAGTCTAACCTTTCAGCAGAATGACCAATCAAAAAGTAATTTGATTGGTACTTCCTTATTTGCTGATGGAATCTCCTGTGCATTGATTTGTGGGGATGAATCTAATATGGCAGAATATTGCTCACGGACAGTATCCCCGGCTATTATTGATACGCAATCTACCCTAATGCCAGACTCATTGGATGTAATGGGATGGGATATTAAAAACGACGGACTTTATGTTATTTTTTCACGGGATATCCCAACCATCATTGAACAATGGTTAAAACCGAATGTCTCTGGTTTCTTAGAAGAAAATAATCTATCCCTTGACCAAATCAATTATTTTATTGCCCATCCTGGTGGAAAAAAGGTTTTGGATGCCTACGTAAAATCACTTGAAATCCCTCAATCCATGACTGGAATCTCTCAGGAAGTGCTTCAAAAGTTCGGGAACATGTCCTCATCGACCATTTTATATGTACTCAGACGATTTATGGGACAGGAAACGAAATCGGGGGAGTTTGGACTTTGTACGGCCCTAGGCCCAGGCTTCAGTTCAGAATTGCTATTACTGAGGTGGGAGGAATGAAAGATGTCTATCCTTTTACCCTTTTTTTCGCATTTATTGTTATTCAACGGATAGGCGAGTTAATGGTTGCAAAAAGTAATGAAAAATGGATGAAAATGCAAGGCGCACTTGAATTTGGTGGAAGTCATTACCGAATGATAGTTCTGATTCATCTACTGTTTTTTTGCAGTTTTCTAAGTGAAAAGGTTTGGTTCAATCATGGATTATCAACGATCTGGCCAGAAATTATTGGGATTTTCTTTTTAACACAGGTTTTACGCATTTGGGCAATTGCTTCATTAGGCCGGTATTGGAATACAAAAATCATTGTCCTACCTAATGCTAAGATTGTCAGAAAAGGACCATATCGTTGGATTAAACATCCTAATTATGTTGTTGTTACGCTTGAATTAATGATGATTCCATTGTTATTTAATGCCTACATCACAACATGTCTGTTCACTATTCTGAATATGATTGTCCTAAGAATTCGTATTCCTGAAGAGGAAAGAGCATTAATAACGCTGACAGAATATGACCAAGTCTTTAACAATTGTGAACGATTTTTCCCTAAGATTGTTAAATAATTTTGACAAATAGATTGGAAATATTGAAAATAGTTCTCACTCATGATAAAATCTAATCATTAATGAAAATCATTCTCAAGCCAGTTATCAATCTAACAAGGAAGGTGTTACATATGGCTTATATTTTTGTTGCTGGAACCATCCTTACGTATGGGTTTGTCATGAAGCATGTCTTAAAAAATGTAACTCAATAATAGATGGATTAGGCCGGGGCAATCCCGGCTTTTTTTTTATTTTTAAGTAACATAATAG
>NZ_JBALNY010000108.1:0-16856 GCF_036962145.1 Bacillus sp. JJ1764
AAATGTAACTCAATAATAGATGGATTAGGCCGGGGCAATCCCGGCTTTTTTTTTATTTTTAAGTAACATAATAGGAAAAGTTCGAATTATCGTATAAAATAAGTATATTATCAAGTTGCCAAGGGGATAAAAGAAAATGGTGAAAATAGCCAATCCAAATGAAACAATTTCTACGTTAAAAGGAAAAATTGAATCGATTTATGAATACTTGTTGAATCAACAAGATGTTGAGCAAGCCGAAAAGGTAAAACAACTGGCACGAAAAATGGAAAATCGCGAGTTTGCTATTGCGTTTTGTGGGCATTTTTCGGCCGGTAAATCAACCATGATTAATCGGGTTGTTGGTGAAAACCTCTTACCTTCAAGTCCGATTCCAACCAGTGCCAATTTAGTAAGGATTAAAGCTGGAGAGGACTATGCCAAGGTATTTTTTAAATCAGAAAAGCCAAGGCTTTATTTAGCACCTTATGATTATAATCTAGTGAAAAATTACTGTAAGGATGGAGATCAGATTCAAGAAATTGAAATGAGCCATAGTGATACAAACCTTCCTGCCAATACAGTCATTATGGATACTCCGGGAATAGATTCTGCTGATGATGCACATCGAATTGCTACAGAATCTGCCATTCATCTGGCTGATTTAATTTTTTATGTAATGGACTATAACCATGTTCAGGCAGAATTAAATTTTCAATTTACTAAGGAATTAACCGAGGCAGGAAAAGATGTATACCTAGTGATCAATCAAGTAGATAAGCATAGGGCTGAAGAATTAAGTTTTCAAGAGTTTCAAACAAGTGTAATAGAATCATTTGCTTCATGGGGAGTGAAACCAGCAAGAATATTTTATACATCCTTAAAGCAGCCAAACCACCCTTATAATCAATTTAACGAATTACAAACTTTTATAAAGGAAAAACTCGCTGTTAAAGATCAATTATTTCTTCCATCCATTTTTCATTCCTTGAAAAAAATCGCAGCAGATCATCTACACCAACTGCGCGAGGAAACAAATGAAAATATTACTCCTTATATGGAAATCATGAATGAATTAACAGAGAAAGAGCGATTGACCTTGCTTGATTCTTTTGAACAAATCCATTCAGACCTAGAGACTTTAAGTAAGGACCAAAGTGAACAGGACTTTGAAAAAGAAATAGCTCAGCTGATGAAAAATGCCTATTTAATGCCGTTTCAAACAAGAGAATTGGCAGAAAGTTATTTAGAATCCTGTCAGCCAGAGTTTAAGGTTGGCTTCCTTTTTTCCAAACAAAAGACACAAGAAGAAAAGAATGCAAGATTGGAAACTTTCTATCAAGATATAGCTGAAAAAGCTAATTCTCAACTGGAGTGGCATATTAGGGAATTCCTGTTAAGAACCCTGAAGGCAAAGAAACTGGATGATGGAGAATTGTTACACCTTGCGCAGTCCTTTTCAATCCATGTCCAAAAAGAATTATTAATGAACGCAGTGAAACCGGGAGCCCGTCTATCTGGTCAATATGTTCTGCAATACACAGACGATGTGGCAAATGGGGTTAAAAAACTTGCTAGAACACAGCTAGAAAAATTTAAAGAACAGTACTTACATGCAATAGCCGAATTGGATGAAAAACAGAAAAAGCAATTTGAACAAGAACATGGAGACATTGAACGATATGTTCAGGCATTGACTGTGATCGAAAAACAAGAGAGAAAATGGACTGAAAAAGAAAAGCAGGTTCAAACCCTTCTTCAGCAATCACAAGGCTTGGAAGAAGATAAATATCATTTATTTGATGCCGAAGAAGAAGATGTTGAAGTGGTTAAAACGACAGAGGAAATTCGAAATAAGATAGAAGACCAACAATCAGATCAGGTAGAGCTGCCACAACCAGCTGAAAATGCAGTGATGCAAACTAACTTGGATCAGGAAAACCAATTACAAGCAACAGTTGATAGATTGTTACATGCATCATCTTTGATAAAGAATTTACCAGGAATGGAGAAGTTGTCCCTAGAATTAATCGAAAAAGCAGAAAGGCTAAATAACAAAGGATTTACCGTTGCATTATTTGGTGCATTCAGTGCTGGAAAGTCGTCTTTTGCCAATGCGTTAATGGGTGAAAAGGTATTACCGGTATCGCCAAATCCAACGACGGCAGCTATTAATAAAATTAAGCCGGTAACGGAAGAATTTCAACATGGAACGGTATTGGTGAAGTTTAAAGAACCTGAGAAGATGCTTGAGGATGTGAATCGTTCCCTTAAGGTGTTTGAACTCCATGCCCATGATTTTGCGCAAGCATCAAATCTGATTGACAAAATGATGAATGAGAAAAGCCAAGAAGGCATTTTCGAAAAGACTCACTATGCTTTTTTAATGGCTTTTAATAAAGGTTATCAATCTTACGTTGATTTGCTGGGTTCCATTAAACAAACCGATGTAAATGAATTCCAAGATTTTGTGGCAAAAGAAGAAAGATCCTGTTATGTGGAATGGATAGAACTTTATTATGACTGTGAATTAACACGGAAGGGAATTACTTTAGTTGATACCCCCGGTGCAGATTCTATCAATGCGCGCCATACAGGAGTAGCCTTTGATTATATTAAAAACTCGGATGCCATATTATTTGTAACCTATTACAATCATGCCTTTTCAAAAGCAGACAGGGAATTTTTAATTCAATTAGGACGGGTTAAGGAATCGTTCCATTTAGACAAGATGTTTTTCATTATTAACGCAATCGATCTTGCAGAAAATGAGGAAGAAAAGAATGATGTTGCAGAATATGTTCAGAGTCAACTCATTAAATATGGTATTAGAAATCCTCATCTTTATCCTTTATCAAGTCTGTTGGCTCTTAAGGAAAAGCAAAATACAAATGAAAAACTACATTCCGGTATGAACCTTTTCGAGCAGTCATTCTATCAATTTATCTCAACAGATTTAACGGGGATGGTCATTTCCAGTGCTGAAAAAGAATTAGTACGTGTGCGTGAATTAGTAGATAAACTAATTTTGAGCTCAAGCGAAGAAAAGACAGTTAAAGAGCAAAAATTCAAGGAAATAACCAATCAAAAAACCGCTATTTTGCAATTGCTTGGAAACCAAACGAGTGAAGGAATTCAAAGTCGCTTTTCTCAAGAATCCAGGGAACTAACTTTTTATATAAAACAAAGAGTATTTTTACGTTTTAGTGACTTCTTTAAAGAGGCGTTTAATCCGGCGACGCTTAAGGAGGACGGAAGAAATATAAAGAAAGCCTTTCAGTTGGCCTTGGATGAATTTATCGAGAGTGTTGGTTATGATTTTGCCCAAGAAATGCGGGCAACAACAGTTAGGCTTGAACGATTTGCTGAGGGCTTGCTGAGTGATGCGCAAGCCACTCTGACAAGGAAGATACATGATATCAATAAAGACCTTTCCTTTTCTGACTTTGAAAAAGGGAAATTCACTGAAATCGATTTCCCGATTGCATTTCAGTCTTTTAACGAACAACTATTTACGAAAGCATTCAGTTATTTTAAAAATCCGAAGGCCTTTTTTGAAAAAAATGAGAAGAAAAATTTAAGTGATGAACTCCATAACCAGCTCAATCCTAAAGCGGATGAGTATTTACTTCAAGAGGCTGAACGAATGAACAGCATGTATTTGCAGGAGTTGAAACAAGAATTTACCCGTTTGTTGGAACAAATGAATGAGCAGGCAAATGATTATTATTTAAGCTTACAGGCAGCCATGGAAGGCGGGGTTCCAGTAGAGGTATTAAAAAATATTCAGCAACAATTGGCTTAAATTAATTTTTCAAATAGAGGTGAGTTTCTTGAAATATATCTTGGATAGAGAATGGCTATTAGACCATTTACATGATCGCCAAGTAAGGATTGTGGACTGTCGTTTTACATTGACAGATCCGGAGAAAGGTAGACAGGATTACCTCACCGGTCATCTCCCGGGTGCCAGCTATTTTGATTTAGAAAAGGATTTATCGAGCCCTGTTGGTCTTCACGGAGGAAGACATCCATTGCCAAACCTAGATCAGCTCGTAAAAAAGCTCGAACAATCAGGGATCAACGAGGATTCAACTGTGGTTGTTTATGACAATGGAGAGGAGGCATTCGCAGGGAGGTTCTGGTGGATGCTACAATATTTAGGTCATGAAAAAGTATACGTTTTAAACGGTGGTTTTAAACAATGGGTTCTGGCTGACTTGCCGGTAACAACTGACATCCCTTTACATGAACCTGCCCATTTTAAGTATCAGGTTAAGCCTGGGATTTTAGCCCAGTATTCCGAAGTACAGGATGTTGTTTCAGGAGCAAAATCAGACGTTGTGTTAATTGATTCACGGGAGGAAAAACGGTATCTAGGCTTAGAAGAGCCGATAGATAAAAAAGCGGGACATATTCCAAGTGCAATTAATAAGCCATGGATGGAAGGACTGGAGGATGGCTATTATAAGCCGGCAGGAGAACAGCATGAACGCTTTTCTGAACTCAGTTCAGACCAACAAATCATCGTTTATTGTGGTTCGGGGGTAACAGCCACACCAAACTACCTTGCTTTAAAAGAAGCAGGATTCAAAAATGTAAAGCTTTACGTTGGCAGCTTTAGCGACTGGATCTCCTATGATGGAAATAAAATAGACTAAGCTTCCAAACAATCGTGTGTTATAATGAGGCTTGTGTTTTTAATATAGGAGGTTCCGAAATGAACAATAAACAGCCTTCACTATTGCTTGTCGACGGTATGGCTTTGTTATTTAGGGCATTTTATGCAACAGCCGTTTCCGGGCATTTTATGATTAATTCTAAAGGGGTTCCTACCAATGGAATCCATGGCTTTATCAAGCACTTATTTACAGCAGTATCTACCTTTAAACCTACCCATGTAGCTGTATGCTGGGATATGGGCAGCAAAACGTTCAGAACGGAGCTCTTTCCAGACTACAAAGGCAACCGTGGAGAAGCACCGGTTGAATTAATACCACAATTTGATTTAGTGAAAGAGGTAGTTGCTTCTTTTGATATCCCTAATATCGGCATGGTTGGATACGAAGCAGACGATTGTATCGGTACGATTGCCAATCAATCCAAGAACCATGCTCAAGTATCTATTTTAACGGGAGATCAGGATATCCTGCAGCTTCTTGACGAGCGCATTTCAGTGATTTTGTTAAAAAAGGGTTTTGGAAATTATCTCGTTCATACACCACAAACCTTTTTTGAAGAAAAGGGAATAACACCACGACAAATGATTGATTTGAAGGCCTTGATGGGTGATCCAAGCGACAACTATCCAGGAGTAAAAGGAATAGGCGAAAAAACAGCATTAAAATTGCTGAAGGATTTTGAGCATGTTAATGGTATTGTCTCCAATTTGGAACAGCTATCCAAATCACATAAGACCAAGATCGAACAGGATTTGGACATGCTGCATTTATCTAGGAAACTGGCAGAAATTAAATGTGATGTACCGGTATCCTGCAGCCTTGAGGAAGCTGGTCTGAGAATTGAAAAAGAAAAAGCACTAAAAAAATTACAAGAACTGGAATTGCGCGGCTTGAATCGTTTATTGCCGCTCGAAGAAGCATTTATTTCCTAACACTGGGCTGCCAATCAGGCAGCCTTTTTATTTATGTCTTTTCTGTATGCACAACTGTGTGAAATCTTAATAGAATAAAAAAGGAGTCTACACACTTTTAAGGGGAAGGGACTCATGGGAAAGTACTCTTTAGAAAATGACGTAATTGGCAAAGGGGCAACTAGTACAGTCTATTTGGCACAGAATCACAAGGGGGAGAAGGTCGTAATCAAAAAGGTGAAAAATTTGGCTGAGGCTGAAGCTGAGGCTGACCTTCATAAACGCCTGCCGTTATCTGAACACATTGTTTCATTTATTGAATTTTTTCCTGAAGGCCCTATTGGTAATCTGGTTTTTGAATATCACCCTGGGAAGATTCTAGGACATTTTAAAAAAGGAAAGCCGCGTTCACAAACGTTGGCTGTTCAGATTACTTTAAATATTTTAAAAGGGCTAAAAGTGGCGCATGAATCTGGGATTTTACATTGTGATCTTACTCCACATAATGTTCTCATTGACAGGGATGATCCTCAAACAGTCAAAATTATTGACTTTGGATCTTCGGTTAAAGCCAATCTATCTGGAGTATATAAGGGTAGCCATAAGGGGGCAACCAAATGGTATCGACCTCCTGAGCTCAGAAAGCAGGGAAACAGGTTTACTGCAGACTTAAATTACAGCTCCGATTTATACAGTGCGGCTTGTATTTGTTTATATTTACTTACAGGGGTAGCACCCTTCCGGAAAAGCCAAGCTTGTTTAAAAGTAATCAATCCAGGCCTGCAAAAGGTCCTTAGAAAAGCAGTTGATAAGGACAAAAAAAGACGTTTTCAAACAGCGCAAGAACTTTTCGATGCTCTTGCACCGTTTGGTGTTTAACTAGCACTCATCACAATCTAAAAGGAGAAGAATAGGTTGGACGATTTTAAACTAATTGAAATTGTTCCAGGGAATCCAGTCGTGCTCCAGAAAAATCCAACAAATTACCCGTTAATTGGTAAGGGATTACAGGGGGCAGTGTTTAAGTTGTCTGAGGATCGATGTGTAAAAATTTATTCAAGGAAGCGATACTGCAAACGAGATAGTCAAGTTTTAAGAGAAATCGGCCAACAGTCATCGATTGTTCCTGAAATTTACGAGATCGGCGATAAGTATATTATTATGGAATACTTATCAGGACCATCTTTACAAGAAATATTTGAAGAACAGCGAGAAATAAGTGAGCCAATTTGTATACAAATGATTGAGTTGCTTCACGAACAAATACGCTGTCAATTTCCTCGAATAGATTTTGCCTTGAGGCACGCGATTTATGATGGTAAGGGGAGGTTGAAACTGATTGACCATGTGAATTCATTTAGAGTAAAGCGCACCGTTCCTACCCGATTATTAAAGGATTTAAAGCAAATCGGCCTTTTAGAAGAATTTTTAGAAAAGGTGAAACCGATTGAGCCTCAATTTTATGAACAATGGAAAAAACTACGCATCAGAAACAGCTAATCCTCCATAACTCTTTTTTATAGTCTGAATATATTGATTTAAAGACCTGAAAATAACTGAAGGTGACAGTCGATGAAAAGACAGACAATCGGAATATTATTATCTGAGACAGCATGGAAAAAAAACTATCAACGAAAAATGAATAGAATCGATGAATACAGGATAAACCAATATGTGAAGCGAGGGGATGACCTAGACCTTCAACTCTTATTTTTTAATGTTGCCCGTCTAAACCTAGAAAATCAAACTGGTCATGCCTTTGAAATAAGTAAGAATCAATGTATCGAATATCCATCAATAGCATTACCATCCATTTTTTACAATCCCTCCAATTATCGACAACTGAAAGAGCAACGAATCATTCAGCATCTTGCCGCCCACCAAGGTGTAACCGTGATTAATGAGCGGTCTATTATTAAGAATAAACACCTTCAGGAGCTGCTTGCAGCAAAGCCAGAGTTTATGGATTTTGTTCATTCGAAACATATTCATGTAGCACCGATTACTTTCACGATTCTTGGTCAAAAATCGTTATCTTCGGAATCGGAATGGGATTTTCCAATCCTATATGCTAAAGTGCACGATAAAATAGTCCCACTGAAGGATATAAAAGAGGCTTTGGATTCATATAATACCCACCCGCAAGAGGTTGAAACTGAATTGCTGCGTATTAGTCAATCAATCTTCGAACTAATCCATTATTATTATCCAGGTATCCATGAAATAGGTCTTCAATTCACATTAAATATGGATGGGGAATTTCGAATATTGGCGACCTGCTCCATTGATAAGGTGCTTAAAGATCTTTCTAAGTGGGAAGAGTTATTACGACAACAGCTGATTCATAGGCCCATTGAACTGGCACGTCATCTGCTGCAAAGAAAACAAATCTTACATGATCTTCCATTCATAACTTCAGCAAAAGTGGAAGGGAAAAAGGAGAAGCAAAAGAGGTTAAACTATTGGGTTAAGCTGTCAGTATTCCATGAAGAAACGAATATCATTAAAATTCCAAATCAAATGGGTGAGATGTTACGAGACCAACCAAAGTCACTCAAGTTTGGTGTGAAGGACGAAGTATGCTTTTTTGAATATTACGAGGATCCATTTTCACTTAGAAGAAACTCTTTCCACACACCCGCAGAAATTTTTATTTCCACTACTTTGTCGAATCAATTACTCATTCCTGAAGGACACATTTTTCAATTGCATTTCAATAATGGCAAAGCAATATTAGGACCAACAATTGGTTTTCTCCTTGGAGAAAAAAATCATATGTATAACTTAAACTATATGGAGAAATTTCTGGATCGATTAGGGGAATATGACCGTTTTGGTGGAACAATCATTGCTTTTTCCACAAGGTCTGTGAATTGGGATGAGAACATTGCCTACGGATTTATTTATGATCCCAATGAAAAGAAGTGGAAATATGGCTCTACAGCTATACCGGCAACCATTTACCGGAGAAATTTCCACCAAGATCAGGGCAGCATTCAAGCATTAATAAAGTTAACAAATAACCAAGTTTTTAATTCATACCACTTTAAAAAATCGGATCTTTATTTCTTAAAACATCATCCTGAATTAAAACAACATTTACCTGAGACTTTTCTATTGAAAAATCCTGAGGCACTATTCGAATTTGTTCGTGAACAAAGAAAAGTCATTATTAAACCTATCAGTTTATCACGCGGAAGAGGAATCTATATAGTAGAAAATAAAAATCAAGATGACACTGAATTTGTTTTATCCGACTACTCTTTCACCCCAAAGGTACAGTATAGAACTAGAAATCTCCTAGAATTAAAGGAGTTACTAAATAAACTAGGGGTGTTATCAAAGGAGTATTTATATCAAACTTACATTCCTTTATTAAAGGTTAACAATAGGGCATTGGATGTAAGAGTAGTCATGCAAAAATTTAACAAGAATGAATGGATGTGCTCTGGTATTGAGTGCAGGGTTGCGGGTGAAGACGAGGAGCTTACGAATATCGCAAGAGGCGGAGAAGCAATGGAATTACAAGAAGTAATCAAACGAACCAATTCTCGCCTCTCTTATCTAAGTGTCCATAGAAGCATTTTAAATCTATGCTACAAGTTTTGTGAATTGATGGATGAATCAGATCATCATTACGCGGAATTTGGCATTGATATTGCTTTGGATGAGGAAGGTTATCCTTGGATTCTTGAAGCCAACATTTACCCCAGCTTTAAAGGGTTTAAAATATTAGATTATCAAAAGTATTTAAAAATTCGTTACCAGCCGATCTTTTATGCAGTTGAAATCCAAGGTTTCAAAATTTTTGACACAGTGAAATATACCAAAAATAAACAATTTCAGGGTGTTTATTGAGGATAGGCAAACGGTTAAGTTTATGAAAAAAACAGGGTTCCTCGTGAGGGACCCTGTTTTTGATTTAACTTATTAAATTCCTTTATATGCCAGGCGGTAAATTTCAGCAAGTTCTGTTACAAGCGGCAATTTAGGGTTAGCTGTTGTACATTGATCCTCAAATGCACGGTCTGCCAAGTAATCAACTTTGCTTTCGAATTCAGCTTTATCGATATTATTAGCTTCAAGGCTCATAGGAACGTTAAGCTCTTTCGCTAATTCAACAATAGCCTTAACGAGGCTTTCGACACCTTCTTCAGTTGTTCTTGCAGGTAGGCCTAGAGTTCTTGCAATTTCAGCATAACGTTGGTCAGCGATAAAATGCTTATATTTAGGGAATGCAGTAAATTTCTTCGGTTTAGTAGCATTATAGCGAATAACATGCGGTAAAAGAACTGCATTTGCACGGCCGTGAGCAATATGGAATTCTGCTCCAAGTTTATGCGCAAGGCTGTGGTTAATGCCTAGGAAGGCATTTGCGAACGCCATACCAGCAATGGTAGATGCATTATGCATTTTTTCACGTGCTTCTTCGTCACTGCCATTTCTATAAGCTCTTGGCAGATATTCAAATACTAATTGAATAGATCTCATCGCTAAACCGTCAGTATAGTCATTTGCCATACAAGAGACATAAGCTTCAATTGCGTGAGTTAAAACATCCAATCCAGTATCTGCAGTAATATGTTTTGGTACAGTCATAACGAATTGTGGATCGATAATCGCTACGTCTGGAGTTAATTCATAATCAGCAAGTGGATATTTTACATTCGCTTCTTTGTCAGTAATAACAGAGAAAGAAGTAACCTCAGATCCAGTTCCTGATGTTGTTGGAATCGCTACAAATTGTGCATGTGATCCTAAATGTGGATACTTAACAATCCGTTTACGGATGTCCAGGAATTTTTGTTTTAGACCGAAGAAGTCTGCATCTGGATGCTCATAGAACAACCACATTCCTTTAGCCGCATCCATTGCGGAGCCGCCGCCAAGAGCGATGATTACGTCTGGCTGGAATTTCGCCATCATTTCGGCACCTTTCATGACTGTTTCGATTGATGGATCTGGTTCTACTTCAGAGAAAATTTCACAATGTACATAATCAGGACGTTTTCTCAAATAGTAAAGTACTTTATCTACATAGCCCAATTTAACCATGCCAGGGTCAGTGACAATAAATGCTTTTGAAATATTAGGCATTTTAGCTAAATACTGAGTTGAATTCTTTTCAAAGTAAATTTTTGATGGAACTTTAAACCATTGCATATTCACGTTTCTTCTAGCCACCTTTTTAATGTTTACTAGGTGAATGGCTCCTACGTTCGTTGATACGGAGTTGCCGCCATAAGTACCGCAGCCTAATGTTAAAGATGGAATATAGGCATTATAAATATCTCCGATCGCACCTTGAGAAGATGGAGCATTGACAATAATACGGCCAGCCTTCATCCGAAGACCAAATGCTCTTATTGCATCATCATTAGTTGTATGAATAACAGCTGAGTGACCAAGTCCACCAAATTCAAGCATTTCCTCTGCTCTTGTTAACCCTTCTTCAAGACTGTTTACCTTGTAGCAGGCTAATACAGGGCTTAATTTTTCTCTTGATAGTGGATAGTCAGGTCCAACACCTTGCAATTCAGCTACTAAAATTTTAGTTCCTTCTGGTACAGTCACACCAGCCATTTTAGCAATTTTAAAAGCAGGCATACCAACGATGTCAGCGTTAACGGCACACGTATTTTCGTTGATTACTAGTTTTTCAACCTTTTTCTTTTCTTCTTTGTTTAAGAAGTAGCAGCTATTTGAAATCATTTCAGCTTTAACTTCAGCATAAACCTCTTTATCGATGATTACTGCTTGTTCAGAGGCACAAATCATACCGTTATCAAATGTTTTAGAAAGAATTAGATCATTTACGGCTTGTTTAAGGTTAGCTGATTTTTCGATATAGCAAGGTACATTTCCTGGTCCAACGCCTAATGCTGGTTTTCCAGAACTGTAGGCAGATTTCACCATGCCTGAACCACCAGTAGCAAGAATAAGTGAAATTTTTGGATGGTTCATTAATGCTTGTGTTGCCTGAAGGGAAGGCAATTCAATCCATTGAATACAATTTTCAGGTGCACCAGCTTTAATCGCAGCATCTCTTAAGATTCTTGCAGCTTCACTGCTGGATTTTTGGGCAGATGGATGGAAAGCAAACACAATTGGATTTCTTGTTTTAATAGAAATTAATGATTTAAACATGGTTGTTGAAGTCGGGTTAGTAACAGGTGTTACACCGGCAACAACTCCAACTGGCTCAGCAATTTCAATAATGCCTTCGTGCTCATTTTCACTAATAATACCAGCTGTTTTATTATATTTAATGTTGTGGTAAACATATTCGGTAGCAAACATGTTTTTGATGATTTTGTCTTCATAAACACCGCGTCCTGTTTCTTCATGAGCAAGTTTTGCAAGCTGCATGTGCTGATCTAGACCGGCTAAAGCCATTGCCTTCACAATCTCATCTACTTTTTCTTGATCTAATTGACGAAATTGTTCTAGTGCTTTTAGGCCGTTGTCTACTAATTTGTCGACCATTTCATTAACTGTAAGAACTTTTTCTTCTACTGCCATTGATAATCCCTCCATAGTACATTTCTAATTAGTATAATTAGGTAAAGCTAGAATAATATTTATTCACAGACCGGATTTCTTGGGATTTTTTCAAAAGAAATATCGGTCATTACCTTTGAGCTTCTTTTTACAATGATGACAAAATTCACTGTCCAAATATAGGAAGGAATTTGATCGTCTTCTTTAAACATCATGGCTTCAAATTCGTCGCCGATGATTTCTTCGAAGACTTCTTGCGTATAAACTTCTGCGTCAGTAGCAAATTCTTTCCATTCGCAAATCATCATGTTTGATCACTCCTTGTTTCTTTATGATTAAATCTTAGCATGGAATTTACGACAAAAGTATGTGAAAAAGTGAACAAACTTTGAAAAAAATAAAAACATACTGTCAATATTGTAAACGCTTAAAAATGAGAATTCACAAAATATCTCTTGTATAAATGGTAAAAATATGCTCACCTGATTTATCCCAAGTAAACCTGTTTTTGACATGTTGAACACAATTTTCCCCCATCTCCTTTAGCCATTCTGGATTCGAAAGGAGTTTATTTACATAATGAATGATTTCTGTTTCCATCGTTTCTGTACTTACTAAATACCCAGTTTTGCCGTGTTCAATAATTTCCGGAATCCCGCCAATGTTCGTTGCAATGACAGGTACCCCGCAGGCCATTGCCTCCACATTCACCAATCCGAATGCTTCCTTTCCAATAGAAGGTACTAGAACAACATCTGCCGCCGCGAACCATGAATGAATTTGGTCATGAGGAATAAATGACATGAATCTGACATCTTCCCCTAAATCAGATGCCAACTGATGCAAAGATTCCACATATCGTGTATTCTTCTCAGAACCAATATAAGCACTTCCGGCAATAATTAATACGGTGCCTGGCACCAATTCCCTAATCTTTGGAAATGACCGAAGGATTTTATGAACCCCTTTTATTTTTCTGAGCCTCCCCACATATAATAGAATGTTTTTACCTTCGAGTTTGTGTTGTTTTTTTAATGATATGACCATTTTTGACTCCTGATTGATCCATTTGCTGCAAAATCGATTGGTATCAACCCCTAAGTGGTTAACTAATATTTTCTCTGAAGGGAAGGTTGTATGATGGATAAGAAAGTCTTTAAGGAAATGGCTATTGACTAATATGAAATCTGCTTTTTCAAGACAGTTATTTAAAACTGTTTTTGGAATGTGGGAGGTGGAAATATACGTAATGGAATGAAGGGATAGGATAATTTTCGTATCTTTTACATATTGACGGATTATGGGTACGAACTTGGGCCGATTCTCTACCTGGATGACATCATGTTTACGCAATTGTAGTTCTCGGGCAATCTTATGTGCATAACTTGACCAACTTCTCTTGGAGATACGAATATAGTTAATATTGCCACGACTTTCTCTGTTAGGCAGCTTTTTGGAGGATTTTCCGAAAATCGTAAAATCTATTTTATTCTGAAGCACATGCGTCAGCTTTTCTATAACTGTTTCTACTGAACTAGATCGCTTAGAGGGAATCGGAAATGATCCTGGAGTGATAATGGCCACTTTTGGCTTTATTGTCATATGCTAAAGCACCTCTCTTTCAAATAAACAATATGAAAAGGTATCGTCACCATATACTTGACTAAGAATAAATTAAATAAACTGGAACAATTGCTCCATGATTGGAGGGAAGAGCATGGGAAAACAAAACATTGGAATATTAATTGGCTCTAAATTATATAGGAAACTTCAAGCGGGAAGAAAAACTAAGATATTGACATTGTATGAGGAAGCATGTAAAAACTATAACCTTAATCCATGTTTCATTAGTTTTAAAGATATCATCCCCAACCAACCACAAATCAAAGCATATATACAAAATACAAACGGAGATTATCAACTAGCATATATAGAAAAACCGTTGGTCATTCATAATAGAGGGTATCAAAATTCAAAATCAGCCCAAAAAAGACTTAAGCGGTTGAGAGAAGAAGGCATGATGATCTTTAATGAGTGGAATTGTTACGGTAAACTTTACATTCATCAAATACTTATGGAAAATCAACAACTTATTCCTCATCTTCCAGAAACTCAAATTGTAAATGAAGAACACTTATATGACATGATAAATAAATATCAAGAACTTATTGTAAAACCAAATAAGGGAACTTTAGGAAAAAGGAATAAGAAACTCACTAAATTAAATAATCGTCATTGGATTTTGACCTCTCTCTGTGGTGATTCTTATAAAGAAGAAATCATAACCATTCAAGACTTAGTATCAAAACTTGTAAAGACAAAACGGAATTATTACTTAATCCAAGAAAGAATAAAGTTGGCAACGTTTCAACAAAATCCGTTTGACATACGTGTTTCCGTGCAAAGGAATGAATGGGGAGAATGGCAGGTTACCGGTATGGTAGCAAAAGTTGCGGGGGCAGGCAACTTTGTAACAAATGTAGCCAGAGGTGGTACTTGTTATTCGCTTAATCAAATCCTTGAAGACCATCCACAATTACAATATAAACAAGTTTATGACGAGATCAAGTATTTGAGTCTCGCCATAGCAGATCAGTTAAGCAATCGGTTACCGTTCCTGGTTGATTTAGGTTTGGACATCGGGATTACAGCAAAAGGTTTTCCCATGTTTATTGAATGTAATGCCAGAGATTTAAGATATAGTTTTCGAAATGCAAATTTATTGGATATTTGGAAAGAGACCTATAAAACTCCAATTGGGTATGGAAAATACCTGTTGAATCAACAAATCTAAACGTAAAATATCTGGCTGTCGCTCGTTAAAGACAGCCAGTATTTTCATTATTATTTAGTGTTAGCTTTTTTAGCTGCATTTTCTAACTTGCTTTTTGGTTCCTCTGAAAATTCTGCATCCTGTCCATAGCCTTGTGGATTAACACCAGGTGCTTTTACGCCACGGCTTTTATTTCCTTTTTTACTCATCGAACGTCACCTCCACTTTTTTAGTATGACCAGTTATATTAATAAAAGTCATTCAAACACCACACAATAAGGAAGAGGTGATCAAATGAACAAAGCTGTATATTTAGCCCTGTTTAGTATTGGACTAGCCCAAGGCTTAAAAATTCCCTTACACTTTTTTAAAAAGAAAGAATGGAGACCTGATTTATTTTTCGGAACAGGTGGTATGCCCAGCTCCCATTCCGCAGGTGTATCTACTCTAACTACTTATATAGCCCTTAAACGGGGCGTACCTACGATGGATTTCGCTCTTTCCCTTATATATGGATTAATTGTCATGTACGATGCACAGGGGGTTAGGCGGCAAGCAGGCGAACTTACCTTAAAAGTAAATTCAATGAATGAGTTGATTGAAAAAATTCAAAAAAGAGAGAGTGTCGAATTTAAACAAGATGCTCCAAAGTTGAAAGAAGTATTGGGTCATAAACCTGAAGAAGTGATTGGTGGTGCCCTGTTGGGAGTGTTGGTGGGGATTGCTGGTCATTTAGCAACAAAAAAGGATAGAAAATGGCCTAAAATTAAGGTAAGATTTTAAGGAATATTTCATAAAGTTTGGAGCGTGTTTTGTTAAGTGCAGACTGTGGAAGATTATTTGCATTACTTGAAAGGAAAGGGTTTTCAATTTCAAGAGGACGCTGTCGGGTTTATATACTTCGGAAAACATTATACGAATGCTTCCGATGAGTTAATTAATGCAGCGATTGAAATGACCTTAAAGGCACAAAAAAGTTTTGATGGGAGTTTTTATGTTTTATTGCTCGAGACATTTATTTCTAATCAATTAATAACGAGAAAAGATGTCTTAAAATTTATGAAGGAAAATGAAATAGCGGCAATATAAAAGAAACTCCCAAATATGCGGGAGTTTCTTAACTTTCCATACTGTTGCGTTTTCTTAAGAGAGGAATTTTATCCGAAGGCAGTTCAGAGAAAATCATCCCCAGAAAAATGCATATACAGCCAAATAAGGCACTTTGAGTTAAACGTTCATCAGCCCAGTAGTATCCGGTAATGGCAGCAAATACCGGCTCCATCGCAAAGATTAACGCAACTCTCGTGGCGGAGGTGTATTTTTGAAAATTTGTCTGTATAAGAAAGGCAATAGCTGTAGCAAATATACTAGTAATTATTAGTCCAAAAATAATATCTTCTGATAACAATACATCCAAATTAAATGACTTCTTCCAATCTTCAAATAAAAAGGAAGAAATGGTAGAGAGCACAGCAACCGTTGTCAGTTGAATGACGGTTAATAAAAGCGAAGGATATTGACTTGAGTATTTGCCAGTAAAAATAATTTGCAAAGCAAAACTGATTGCACAAATTAATATAAGACCATCGCCAATATTTAATGCAGAGATATCTGTCATAGTTAGTAAAAATAATCCAATAGTTGCTGTTAAGACGCCAAGTATACCGTTTTTTCTTGGTATCTGTTTAAATAACAACATTGAAAATACTGGTACTAGAACCACACTAAGTCCGGTAATAAAGCCCGCTTTTGAAGTGGTAGTATAAAGTAATCCAATTGTTTGGGTAATGTACCCCAGAAAAAGCCAGAAACCGATAAATATGCCAGATGCCATCATTTTCCCGTTCAGCTGTTTTAATTGGTTCCGATCAAATAGAAGTAGTATGATAATTAATAAAACAGAGGCAATAATGAATCGGATCCCGTTAAATGCAAGTGGATCCAAATAACTAATGGCATTTTGGACAACCACAAAGGTCATGCCCCATACGAGTGTTACTAACAATAAAC
>NZ_JBALNY010000108.1:16938-22628 GCF_036962145.1 Bacillus sp. JJ1764
GTGTGATAAATTTTTCATTGTAGCTGTAAGTATAATTTCAAAAAGTGTTAAAAATAAAAATTTTTCTGAAAGGCTGAAAAAAATGAAATATAGGCTTGAATGGATGTATAAACTAAAAAGTAATGATAAAGTTCAATGCACTTCTGAATGGATCTCCGGTGATGCCGCTGTTCAAATGGGAGAGGAACTTGAGCAGACAGGTAAAATATCCGATTTGTATTTTTATGATGAGAATGGTACATCATGGATTTTAAAAGAAATGAAAAAGCTGTTAACGGAAATGGAAGAGGAACCTCAGGATATTACCGTATATTTTGATGGGGGATTCCAAAAGCAAACGAATCAGGCAGGTCTTGGAGTGGTTATTTTCTTTAAGCAAGGGAAAAAGAAATATCGAATTCGCGCCAATGAACGGTTCGATGAGATGGATTCGAATAACGAGGCGGAATACGCTGCTTTTTATTATGGCTTAAGAATCTTAGAAGATCTCGGTGTTCACCATCTTTCATGTGAGTTCAAAGGTGACTCTCAGGTGGTGTTAAAGCAGCTTGAAGGAGATTGGCCCTGCTACGAAGAAACGCTTAACCGCTGGCTAGATCGGATTGAAGAAAAAATAAAATCAATGAAAATTAAACCAAAGTATACTCCAATATCAAGGAATGAAAACAAAGAGGCGGATAAATTGGCAACACAGGCCTTAGAAGGAAAAGAAATCTTTGCAAAAACACAAATTTTATAGGAAGTGGGGTGCCAATGATCATTGAAACAAACAAGCAGAATGGAGCTTTTTAGCCAGGTTGAAAAGTTAATGACACAATATTGCGAGGGCTGTTTCGTTCATAAAACATTAAAAAATGAAAATGGACGAAGAACAGCGCATCGATTCTGCATTTCTCAATGCACTGTTGGAGAAAAGCTCAGGGAATATGGTGACAAACTTATGTAACAGGTCCGGGAAAATTAAAAAGGCTGACAGTATTGTCAGCCTTTGCATTTTCATTATAAGGTTGAAAAATTAAAGTTTAACTACGTTAGATGCTTGAGGTCCACGGTTTCCTTCAACGATTTCAAAAGAAACTTCTTGGCCTTCTTCTAATGACTTAAAGCCATCTCCTTGGATTGCGCTGAAGTGTACGAATACATCGTCTCCGCCTTCAACTTCGATAAATCCAAAGCCTTTTTCATTGTTGAACCATTTAACTTTGCCGTTTTGCATGTACTTCTTCCTCCTAAGCCTTTTAGGACACCTTATCTAAGTCCAAAGATAAAAATATTTACCATGTAACTGGAAGTCAATCAGGATGCTAATTGTATTCGATTACATGATGCTTTAAATATACAATAATGCCTAAAAACAGTCAAGAAAAGGCAGTAGGAAAAGCCGATTAATAAAGGATTATTTTCATTTTATTTAACATAAAAAGTTAGTTTGTTCATATGTATAATTTACCAAATACTTCTTACCCGAGGTGAGGATAAGTGTATCGATTTTCAATAGAAGGAGAGGAATGGATATTAAGATTCTCACCACAGATTCTCATCGACACTGACGAAAGAGAAGAAATAGTAATGTCATTGCTGCATATTGGAGAAGATCTGACAGGTTTTCCTCATGGAGATGCTTTTATTATGTTTTCAAAGAAAATTGGTGCCATTGTATTTGATGTCGAAAGAATACCTTCACTTATCTTAACTGTTTCCAATATTGTTTCCAAAGAAAATTGGTATACTCAAGAATCATCTGTTAAACCGCGATAATAGTCCTATTTTTTTAAAAAAAGAAGGGCAGCAATGTGATTGCTGTCCTATTTACTTTGTGATATTTGTAACAAATTTGACACAAGTTACAATGGTAACACTGGTAAATATTGATATAATTAAAGTGATTTAAATCACATTATATGTGTGTTTTCGTTCACACATATGTAATATTAATCATCATTGTGAAATGATGAGCATAATACTATTTGCACTATGTTAATATTAAAAAAGGGAGTGTTAAACGATGGATCCGGTTATATTGGCAAGACTCCAATTTGCAGCGACAACCATATTTCATTTCTTCTTTGTTCCACTATCAATTGGGCTTGTCCTCATCGTCGCATTAATGGAAACCATGTACGTCGTCAAAAAAGACGAAATGTACAAAAAAATGGCAAAGTTTTGGGGGCACTTGTTTTTAATTAACTTTGCTGTCGGGGTTGTCACAGGAATTATTCAGGAATTCCAATTTGGAATGAACTGGTCGGATTATTCAAGATTTGTAGGGGATGTCTTTGGTGCGCCGCTTGCGATAGAGGCACTATTAGCTTTCTTCATGGAATCAACCTTTATCGGTCTTTGGATTTTTGGCTGGGAACGCTTTTCGAAAAAACTCCACCTTGCTTGTATTTGGCTTGTTTCATTGGGAACCACTCTTTCTGCTATTTGGATTTTAACAGCTAACTCATTTATGCAAGTTCCTGTTGGATTTAAAATGAATAATGGTCGGGCAGAAATGAATGATTTTCTAGCACTAATTACTAATGGACAGTTATTGGTAGAATTCCCTCATGTTATTACAGGAGCCCTATGTACAGGAGCATTCTTTGTAGCTGGAGTCAGTGCTTTTAACCTATTAAAGAAAAGAAATATTTTATTTTATAAGAAATCTATGAATATCGCCTTAATCATCGGTTTAATCGGCAGTATTGGGGTAGCACTTTCCGGACATACCCAAGCGCAATATCTTGTGAAAACGCAACCGATGAAAATGGCTGCTGCAGAAGGAATCTGGAAAGACACTGCAGATCCCGCGCCATGGTCAGCATTTGCTATTATCGATACAAAAAATAAAGAAAATTCATTTGAAATTAATATCCCATATGCCTTAAGCTTTTTATCCTATTCCAAATTTGAAGGTAGCTTAAAAGGAATGGAAACCCTGCAAAAAGAATATACAGCGAAATATGATTCTGTGGTTGGTAAAGGAACGAACTATATTCCACCGGTTAAAACCACCTATTGGAGCTTTAGATTCATGATTGGTTTTGGGGTGGCTATGATTCTATTACCGATTATAGGAATGTATCTCTGGAGAAAAGGACGCCTTGAAAACAGTCCTTTGTTCTTAAAGTTTTTATTGCCGGCCATCGCTTTTCCGTTCTTGGCTAATACTGCCGGCTGGATGATGACGGAAATGGGCAGACAGCCATGGACAGTGTTTGGATTGATGACCACCGCTGATGCGATTTCGCCGAATGTCCCAGCAGGAATGATATTATTCTCTACTATTATGTATTTGTTAGTATTTACCATTCTGTTGGTGGTCATGGTATATCTAATGATCCGTGAAATTAAAAAGGGCCCTGAAGTACTTCAAGCAGTAGACGCTAAACCTTCAACTGACCCATTTAAGGTAGGTGCTTAACATGGAATTAAGTGAATTATGGTTTGTTTTGATTGCAGTAGTCTTTATTGGTTTTTTCTTCCTTGAGGGTTTTGATTTTGGAGTTGGAATGTCCACACGCTTATTGGCACGAAGTCAAGGTGAACGAACAGTCATGGTCAATACGATTGGACCATTTTGGGATGCTAATGAAGTGTGGTTGCTGACTGGAGGGGGTGCCATCTTTGCGGCATTTCCAAATTGGTATGCTACGATGTTCAGTGGTTATTATCTCCCTTTGTTAGCCGTATTGCTTTGCCTTATTGGTCGTGGAGTATCATTTGAGTTCCGCAGAAAAGTGAAAAATACGAAGTGGACAAATACCTGGGATTGGGTGATTTTTGTTAGCAGTCTGCTTCCGCCATTCTTACTTGGAGTATTATTTACCAGTATGCTAAAAGGTATGCCAATTCATAAAGATATGAATATGAATGCTGGATTCACAGATTTTATTAATTTGTACTCCATTTGGGGTGGAGTGACTGTCACGCTGTTATGCTTTCTGCATGGACTGTTTTTCCTTACACTTAAAACGGATGGAGAAATCAGGCAAAGAGCCAACCATTTGGCAAAGAAAGTGACACTGGCTGTATTAGGAGCTTTAGCTGTTTTCGCGGTATTATCATGGTTTATGACGGATATTTTTGATGAGCATCTCATCACGGAGATAGTACTTGTTGTTCTTATTGTTTTGGCTTATGTATTTGCCTATTTGTTTATTACCCAAAAACGCGAGGCGTTGGCCTTTACGATGTCCGGATTGGGCTTAGCGTTTACAGTTTGTGTGATCTTTGCAGGTCTATTCCCACGGGTAATGATCAGTTCCATTAATAAAGCCTTCGATTTAACGGTGTACAATGCATCCAGCGGAGGTTATTCGCTAAAGATCATGACAATTGTAGCGTTAACCATTCTGCCATTTGTATTGGGATACACGATTTGGAGCTACTACATTTTCCGTAAACGCGTTACGGATAAGGAGCATCTAACTTACTAATGAATAAAGATATGTTCACTTACAAAGGCGCAAAAACCTATATGACAAAATTGGTCTTGTTCACTACCTTCCAAAGTGGATTTATCATAATCCAGGCATATTGCTTGTCAGCTGCAATCTCCTCTCTTTTCAGAGGAGATTTATTTCATGATGTGATTAAATATTTAGCAGCATTCCTATTGGCACTCATGCTTCGCCAACTAATTACCATCTGGAAAAAGAGAATGGCTTTTCATTTTGCTGCCAGTACGGGAGAAATTTTGCGGAAGTCTTTACTACAAAAAATATTTCAGTTGGGACCCCGGTTTGTAAAAAATGAGGGTTCTGGCCAAACTGTAACTTTGGTAATGGAAGGTATTGTGAAGTTTCGACGCTATCTGGAAATCATCTATATCAAGTCCATCAACATGCTGCTTATTCCTATGGCGATAGTCCTGTTTATCTTATTTGAAAATCTTCGTTCAGCTATCGTCTTAATTTTGGCAATGCCCATACTCATTATTTTTATGATTCTTCTTGGGTTGGCAGCTAAATCTAAAGCTGATAAACAATTTGATTCTTATCAAGCTTTATCCAATCATTTCGTCGACTCCTTAAGAGGGGTGGAGACATTAAAATATTTAGGTTTAAGTAAAGCCCATATTGATCGAATTGCCTTGGTAAGCGAACGGTATCGCAGCGCAACAATGGCTGTATTGAAGGTTGCATTCTTATCCTCATTTGCTCTAGATTTCTTTACGATGCTCTCAATTGCTACCGTGGCAGTATTTCTGGGGATCGGACTAATAGATGGTTCGATTGGGTTGCAATCGGCTTTGACTATTTTGATTTTGGCCCCTGAATATTTTCTGCCTGTAAGAGAACTGGGGGCTGATTATCATGCAACCCTTGATGGAAAAAATGCAGAATCTAAGATTAAGGAGATTTTAAGCTACCCATCATTATCGCCAAAAGAGTCAGCCGAAATATCATGGCAGCCCAATAGTGCTTTTTCTGCCACTGGTATTTGTTATCAATTTCCTGATCATCCGGGGACTGGCTTAAAAGATCTTAATTTTACCATTTCTGGAGCAAAAAAAATTGGAATTATCGGGGCGAGTGGTGCAGGGAAATCAACCTTTATTGATTTGCTTAGCGGATTTCTTCCACATTCGTTGGGCAATTTTCAGCTAAATGGACAAAGTATAGCCACGCTCACTGATGAAAGTTGGCAAAATCAAATTACTTATATTCCACAACATCCTTATATTTTCAATGATACTATCA
>NZ_JBALNY010000109.1:0-17532 GCF_036962145.1 Bacillus sp. JJ1764
TTTCGAGGAGTCTTCGCACCTTACGCTCCAATCAACAGAGTGTAAAAAATCAACACTGTTCTTTAACACAGCCAACTAAATAAATATACTCTTTGTAGCAACTGTTTGTTGAAATGCCTGATCATGCTCAACAATGACCATTGTGGGATTAAAGCTTTGAATAAGCTCTTCAATCTGTATGCGCGAATAAATATCAATAAAATTTAACGGTTCATCCCAAATATATACATGCGCTTTTTCACATAAACTTTTGGCTATAAGCAACTTTTTCTTTTGTCCACCAGAATAATGAGCTATATCTTTCTCAAATTGATTTCGGTCAAAATCCATCTTACGAAGAATGGATTTAAATAACGTTTCATCAATCCCATGCTCTTCAATAAAATCCGATAATAGTCCCTTCAAATGAGAGGTATCTTGTTGGACATAGGAAATGATGAGTCCTGAGCCTAAATGAATTGATCCTGTATGCTGTATGGGATTTCCTAGAATTAGTTTTAGAATACTACTTTTTCCGCTTCCATTCTTTCCTTCAAGGACAATCCGGTCACCTTGTTCAACTTTAAAGCTAATTGGCTGATTCACTATTTGCCCATCATATTTAACCGACACATTGGTTAAGACCATTAACTCATTTGAATGAAATTTCAATGGTTCTAATTTTAATGTCTCTGTTTTTTCCACATTTTTTAGCAGTTTTGATTTCTCCTCAATAGCTTTTTGTTGCCTTGATTCAAGGTTCTTTGCTCTCTTCATCATCTTTGCCGCTTTATGTCCTACAAAACCCTTGTCCAACTTAGAACCCGAATTCGTAGTCCCATTTTTGGAACCTTCTACTTGATTAGACCAACCTGCTGAACGCTTTGACGACTGGTTTAATCTCCCTATGTCTTTTTGAAGGCGCTGATTTGTTGCCTCTTCGTGTTCTTGCTGTCTATCAAAATTTAACTTCCAAGAAGAATAGTTACCACTTTGAACTTCAATATTTGCTCTATTTATAGATAAAATATGATCTACACATCCATCTAAAAAGATTCTGTCATGTGAAATTAAAATAAACCCTTTTTTCTTCCTTAGATAATCAGAGACCAACTTTCGTGCTTCAGCGTCTAGATGATTGGTGGGCTCATCGATCAATAGAAATTGTCCCTCATTCAAAAAAAGGGCAGCAAGCAACACCTTGGTTTGTTCTCCATTTGATAATGTTTTAAATGGCCGATACATAACCTCTGCATCAACATTTAAATAGGCTATTTCACGAAGTAATTCCCAATCTTCTACTTGGGGGCAAATTTCTTCTAAGATTTCATGTGTATACTTGTTTTTATCTGAAACTGGATAAGGGAAATAATTAAATTCTACTGAAGAAATGATTTTCCCACTATACTCATAATTCCCTAATAATAAATTAAAGAATGTTGTTTTACCCCGTCCATTTCTACCGATAAATCCAAGTTTCCAATCCGTATCTAATTGAAAGTTTACACCTTCAAAAATATTGTCAAAACTTCCTGGATAAGAAAAAGTTAAGTTTTGAACTTGTATCATTGACATGATAATTCCTCCTTTGTATATCTACATTTTTTACTCTTTATACAAAGTCGGCATATCCATCTATTCTAAATTTCTCCATATAAGTTTGATGGATATTATCGACTTATATGGAGTATTACATGTGTAACAATAGTGTCTGAATTGTTCATTTTGCTCTCTCCTTCATTACAGATAAAAAAATATCAATGTTATCTTTGTGGGAGTAAAAAAATCCTCCCAATTAGTAATTGGAAGGATTAGTCATTCACTAAAATTAAATAAGTTCTATTTGCCATTGAATCATGACAAATAAAGTGTAAACTGTTTAATAAAAATGGATAGACTAACCCTATATTTTGTCGTTTGAAGTTATTTATTTCAAATATAAAATATAGATTAGTTAATCATTGTCCATCCATCAGTCCTCTCATCATTGTATTTTTATATTAACAATTTTTTTTATGGAATACAATATGAGCAATATCTTTACCTCAAATTACTACTTGTTTAAAACTAATTTATACCCTAAATTTGTTAATTAATATTTTTAATTCTTGTGACATATTCATTAAATGGCCTGATGTAGAGGAAATTTCTTTCATTGCCATTAACTGTTCCTGTGATGAGTTAGCGACACTATGGGAAGAATCAGCAGAATTTTTAGCTAAAGAAGCCATCTCTTCCACAGAAGAGGAGACTCTGTTCGTACTTTCTGACATCTGAGTGGAAACAGCAGATAATTCCTGCGTTTGATTAGCAACTTCTTGAGTGGCATTCAAAATTCTCTCAAACACTGTTTCGATGTTTCTAATTTGCAATAATCCTTCTTCTACCTCATTTTTTACAGTGTCCATTGATTGAACTGTATTATTGGATTCTTGTTTAATTACTTCTATAAGTTTTCCTACCTGTTTAGCAGATTCAGAAGTTTGGTCCGCTAATTTTCGAACTTCTTCTGCAACAACAGAAAACCCTTTCCCATGTTCACCAGCCCTAGCTGCTTCTATTGCAGCATTTAATGATAATAAATTCGTCTGGTTCGAGATTTCTGTAATGACAGATGCAATCTTGGCAATTTCATTTGAGCTTTCTGCTAATTGATTAACAACCTTAACAGATTGGCTAAATGACTTACTGATATGTTTAATCTGCTGAGCAACCTGAGTTACGGATAGGTTTCCTTGTTCGACTTCTTCTTCCGTTTTTGAAGAGTTTGATGAAATGACGGATACTGTTTCTGCTACATTTTTAATTCCCACGACCATTTCCTTAACGGTATTTAAAGAACCGATTGAACTTTGAAGTTGGGTTTCAGAGCCACTTGCCACTTGTTGAATAGCTGTTGAGATTTGGTTGGTTGCCAGTGTAGTCTCTTCGGCACTGGCAGAAAGTTGTTCAGAAGATGAGGCTACCTTTTCAATAGCTGCCATTACTTGTTTAATTAAAATTTGAAAATTGCCTATCATTGAATTTAATGACTTTCCTAAGCTACCTAATTCATCTTTACGGTTACTGACTACTTGCTTAACACCGTTTGTTAGGATCCCTTTTGAAACTTCTTCAGAAACTTTAACTAGGTGCTTAATCGGTTTTAATATCAATCGATTCATAAAAAACGACAATACGATCATCATTAAAAGCATAATGAAACCTGTAACGATCATTGTTATTAAAGTTTCACTTCTAACCTTAGTAATGGTTTTTTGTTGCTGGTCTACGGTTATAACTCCTATAGATTTACCAGAAAAATCTCGAAGTCGTGTAGTCATCTGAGCATATTCTTTTGAATTGCGCAGGGAAGTAACAAATAATTTCTTGTTTGCACCAGTCTGTATTGTTTCAAGACTTTTTGAAAGATCATCTTTTGTAAGATATTTTGAAGTGGACAGTATTGTCCCATCATCTGTTAAAATTGCTGCATCGTTTTGTAAAGTATCTTTTATTTCTCTTATTGCTTTATTATCAAGAATTCTTCCAAAAATAAGGATTCCCGTTGGTTCAGCGGTTCCTTCTTCATTGGTGATCTTAGATGCTGCTATTACTGCTAATCCTTTTGATGTTTCAACTAAACCTGAGATTGCTTTTTTATATTTCAATTCTTCTAAGATTTTTTTATTATTTATTGAACCTGTAAATTCTTTTATATCCCCCACTTGAGTGAGAATATTTCCATCTAAATCAGCAGTTGAAATAAAGGAGAGATTAGGAATAACATTCATGCTATAATTTACATTTTCATTAATCCAATTAATATCTTTACTTTCTACTGCTTTTCGATTATTTTCCCAATGTGAATTAGTTTTTATTACCCCCAGTAGGCTTTCTCCAAACTTATCAATTAATTTATGAGCAACTTGATTTGAAACAAGAGCATGCTCTTTTTCAATTTGAGTTAAGTCTTTATTTGTATCAAAATGGAGGAAATATCCTGCTATTGAAATTGGTAAAACTAAGAATATAAGAAAGAATACTAGTATTTGTGCAAGTAACGATTTTGTTAGGTTTTTCATGTAAGCCTCCACATTCCGAAGAAATATTATTAAATAATAGCAATTTTTCGTTGAAACAACTTAATCGCATATCATCTCTTGTTTAACATGTAATATTGTCTAATATCCTCTTTTGGTTTAGCTAGTTGCACTTCAAAACAACAAAGTTTTAGTCTTTTAACTAACTTCTCCCCCTTACTTTCCCTTTATTTATGAATATTTGTTAATTATGGTATTTGAGTATTATATAGGAAAAATAGATTGCATTTTAGTTAATTAAAGACAAATTATCGAATATTTCATGACAAATGTCCTATGTAATTCTTCTCCTCAACGAATTAACATGGGTCTTTTAGATGCAGGAAATCTATAACTCTCTCTGGGACGTACAAAAAGCCTTGAATTCTCAAGGCTTCTTATTTTTAGTAAAATTATTTGAAATACTCATTACTCCTAGCTATTCAAACTTCCTTTTAACCAGACGCGGGGACGATATGGACCAACAGGAATTTGTATAAGGCTTGTTTTTCCTTTCGAATTGACTCCGTAAAGTTCATCACTTTGGTTCGAGTCGAATCCTAACAGTGGGTGTCCCCCCATTTCTAGGGCACATGCTGTCAAGAGCAGCCTTTGCAAAAGTATTCCTGCCTCCATCTGTTGAATTCTGTATCCTCTGTAGCCCAGTTCCTTTTTGAGGTGGTCCTTGTCTCCAACAAAATGCAGACAAAGCGGAACCTGATACAGATTTACATTGGGGGTTATTAAACCATTTTGCATATACTCCCGGAAATCCCCTTTAGAGATTCTCCGAAGTGCATGAGCACTTTTGTCATAGGCGTAAGCACCATCTTGAACACCTTCCACATTATAAAAAGTGCCAAACAACTCTAAACTGGATGCTGCATTGTTATATTTGTTGCCAAGGTCATTTTGATACGAAAATGAAATGGT
This sequence comes from Bacillus sp. JJ1764, assembly GCF_036962145.1. NCBI lineage: Bacteria > Bacillati > Bacillota > Bacilli > Caryophanales > Bacillaceae > Bacillus > Bacillus sp. JJ1764. Next base: position 4,974 of record NZ_JBALNY010000109.1, read on the forward strand.
CTCTTTTAACAAAGAAGCTATTTCTGTTTGATTGATTTTCCCGATCATAAAATCAATATCAGGTGAGTGCCTCTCCCTGCAAACAGATGCAAGGTCGTATGAAATTGGCTCCGTATATGGCAGCATGATCAACTCCGTGCCTAAGGAATTGCTAGGATGAGCATCATTTTTTATATTCTCAAATGAGTGTGTTGTTTCCACCATCGATGCTTTATTCATCACTTTCAGCACTGGGTAATCAATAACTCTTTTTGAACGGTTATATGTTACATGCTTAAGTAACGGAACTTCCCGGGATAATTCCGTTGCCGAAATATTTTCTCCCTCTTCAAATTGGCCACTATTAACGGTGGTAGCGTGGATAGATAATGGAATCACAGCATATACGCTTTCGTCTTGTTCTGATAGCCCCAGCAAATGATTGATCGAACGATCAAGGAATTGGTAACATACTCGGGTTGAGAACCCCATCCTATCTGCCACTTCCACCGATTGCCCAATCAGCACGCCTGCATCTAGCCCTTGTAATCTGTAAGAGAAATTATTGTATTTATAAAAATTTTTCCAAAAAACCGTCGACACAAAAACAATTCCAAAACAGTCTGAGAGATTATATCGATTCCCTAGACTTCTGAATAGGTAGGAATCGTAGTTGCCTTCTCGTAGCAATAAAAGGCGATGGTGTGCAACATCGTAGTGGTATACTCCCTCTGGTACATCCTTTAACTTTAAGTATATATATAATTCATTGGGATACAGCGCTCCGCCAGAGGGAACAAATCTCCGAAATAACTGGGCATAGCTTACAGTAGCTTTTTCCTCGGTGCCTTCAATGAAAGCAGCTTGAGAGTATCGGGTTAGACCATATACATACCATAAGTAATGACCAAACTCCTCCAGGCTAGGGTTTGAATTAGCTTCTCTCCCTTTGAGGGTTAACGGTACATCTGCGGTAAGCGGAATCTCTGGTAAGCCACGATACAGTTTATAGGGAAGCGGTGCGTCTGCCCAATCCGGTTGCCATTCCGACGGAAGAAGTTTATTTGTGTCAAAGTGCAGATTGTATAGGAATGTATCTAGTTCCAACCTAAAACCCTCCTACTCTTGCAATTATGGAAAAGGATGAGGATATGGATTCAACTGTTCATATGTTAACGGGTGCTTATTAAACCCGAGTTTCACAGGTACATTAAGAACCCGTTCAAGTCCTTTTATACGTGTAAGATGATGTCCAAATGTCATTGGCAGCATGCCAGGAATCAAAACCTTTACACAAAATAAACCGTTCCTTTTGGTTATTGGCGTTGTTTGGTCAACCACAATGACGTCCAAGTCTAGCCTTAGGAACCTATTCAGAAGATCCTCAACATCATCCTTCAAATCAGTATTCACTTTTGGAGATTTAAATTCCTCATCAAAGGTACGTAAAGGGCGGTTTTCATCTAATAGAAAGCTCAAGTTCCCTTCTGCTTCTCTTAGTCCATACAGCATACCATGGTCCACCATGGTACGTACTGCAAACGGATCCTGTAACATCTGTTCATATTTTTGTCGATTTTTCTCCAAGATTTCGTCATGCCTAAACATCATTCCTGCAAGCTCGTAAATTGCACTTTTTACTGCCTTTACAGGATCTGGATTTGCTCCGGCTGCACAAATGAGATTTGTACCCTTGGATCTTCTGTTTTTTGCCACAGCCCAAACACTCGGAATCTCATGTTCCATCGTTGAATTGTAAAAATGCAGGTCATAACCAGCCACCTCATGTATACGGCAAACCATCAGCTGCAATTCTTTATCGTCCGTAGAACTAAGGTCAAGACGAGGAAGAGGGAGTTGTGCATACCAGGTTAATAAGAATGAGTCTCGCTCGACAACCTCCATAATCCCATGGAAAATGGCCTCCTCTAAACTCCCTCCTAAGGCACACCCATTGGAGGTTTCATAAACAAAGCCTTCTCCATATCCCAAACTGTAATAGGCCAATAACTCCGGAACCATAATAGGGCGTTTTTGTAATAATGAATATCCCCAGACCCAATTCATTGGGTGATCAGGATGAAATGGTTTAAATGGAAAATGGGGCTTTGTATATTGTTCATTCTCATGTAACCCTACCTTTGCAGGATTTAGTGCTTTATCCGCCAAATTATAATAACTATCACGAACGACTTTTCTCTTGCCGCGAGGTTCGATTCCGCAATATCTCTCCAAACCCTCTAAAATAGCAGTTAGCTCACTCATTTCATAAGAATTGGACCTGCCTGCTACGCCCTCATCCCCTTCAAACAACGGCATATTCACTAAAACATCGGCAAACGGGAGCCTGGAATCCTGCATTTTCCCATTCATGATACCAGTACGAAAATCAAGATAATCCTTGACTAGCACGTTTTTTAATTCATCCATCGAACGACATCGATAACCAGAAGGGTTCAATTTAGGACTAGGTTTTAACTTAATGCTCGCCAATTCAGATGTATCTTTAGGTATTTGACTGCATATTGGGCATAACGGATCAGGTAAGAAAAAGTGGCCCGAGACCGTTAACGTTTTCAGGTTTGTAATGTACACCTTTTCTCCTAAGCAACTTTGTTCTCCTTGAAGAATCTTCATTACTTCGTTGCTAATCAAGATCGCCATTTGAGATAGTCCGGTTCTTGATGCCCATGCATCACGCACTAACCCTTCTCCTGTTGCCATTTTCACACGAAGTCCCCACATTTCTTGTCGATCAGGTCCTGCTAACGTAAGTCGTAAGTCAACACAGTGGGAACATCCAGGTGCATCAGGATGTACAAAGGGACCAATGATTCCTTCACCAAACGAAACGAAACCTCTAAGCCACGGAATACCTAAGGCCCTTGTCCTCTCTTCCGCTTTTTGATAAACGGCTGGTTTCCAGGTATCATGCAGTACAAGAACTAATTCTGTATCTTCGGAAACCTCTTCGAGAATGCTTTGGCGCCTAACAAGATGGTTTGGGGACAATTGATCATGGACATAATTCGCTAATAACCCCTCTCCATCTAAAAGTATATGAGCAGCCATTAGGATCCCTCCTCTTGTACCTGAACACCAAAAACCCCTGCCAGCTCTTGTTTCAAAAAAGGCTCAATGGCAAGGTCATAGATTACTAGCCGCATGCGGTTTTGGTTCAATACCTCAATAGATGAATGTAATAGTTCCCGATACGTAATTTCATCACAAGATGGGATATTCATTTTACTTTCATTCTTTTCCAGAAAAACCTCTGACTTCATCTCTTGCTTTACCGTAGAATTCACTTGGTTTTGAGCATCCAAAAGCGCTTGTTCCAATGCATTTCGTAATGCCAATGTTGTATTTAAACCTGCACTGGTGTATCTACGGCCATTCGACCTTACCCAAACCACTGGGAAGCCTAATACATCCTCTTTTAAACCAATTGTTGCAGCCCCATTTAAGGTAGTCAGAGCATTAAAATAAAATCTGCATCGTTTATCTTCTAGGGCTCCCAACTTAATCCGATAAACCCGACTCTGCAGATCAGCCTTTCTTTTTTTCAATTCTTCACCTAAAAATACTTGAAGGCCTCTACAAACAGCTTCTGCGATGGTTCCTCCAGCACCTATGCCTATAAATCCCTCAGATATGTTTGCACCTACCTTATTTTTCGGATGATTGGATCCCCATTCGGACAAGTTGTTCATTTGGGAAACATACATTTCTATGCCTGTCAGCCCTGCCTCTTTTTTTGCTTCCTCATGTGTTAGTCCCGCACAGGTAACCTCAGGAAGCAGCTCTGCCGGTCCCTCTGACAACGGGTTAACTGCTTGAACATAGCACTGTGCAAGTGGAAGTTGGGATAAATTTTGTTCCTCCCAGGTATGGAAAATTCCTATTTCTTCTGACGTTAATCTACTAAAATACTCTAAGAGGTTACCCATTGATTCATTTCTGTCCGTTTCCTGTTTGAGTCGTAAGTCAAAATCTTCTACTTGTCTTGGAATATCACTTTTAGAAGTACTCAATGGATGAGGGATGAAGTAAAGCCAGTCTCCTTCAAGGGTTTCAAAGTCAAGCATGTAAATTTGATGACTCTCATTGGAATCTGCAATCCTTGTAGCCCTTTTGAAAAATTCGAATACTGAAACATTTGCCAGAATTGCCCCTGCTGCTGAAGAGAAGGATTGAGGCGGCCGATCTTTTTTAAGTGTTGTGTGATGTATCCTGCGCCATGCGGACTCCCAGCTTTCCTTTTTACCCGGTTGATCAAATGGACCAGATAACCCCACCTGGTCTAAATAGATGGTTGGCATAAATGCCTTCTTTTCTTCTTGGCAAACCAGATTAAGATCCCGTAGCTCATTTATATTTCCATCTTGCGATACATATAGAATCCAATCAAAGGGCTGAACCGCTTCTCTCCAGAAACTGGTTCCTCCTTCTTTTTGAAAAGGTACATTTTTTACCTCGACTTCAGAATCGGTCTTGCGGGCATTATGCACTAGTTCATTGATTCTCTGCCAATTGGTAGGAATGGAATCTGTTACCAAGACATTTAGGTTAGGAATACCTGATTCGATTAACGCAGAAACCAATGAAACCAAAAAGGGGCCAGAGCCTACAGCCAGAACTTTCTCCCGACGGTATTCTTGAAAATGGTAAGCACCAGACTCCATAAAATTCTCTATAAATTCAATTTGTGATGCATACTTTTCAAGAAGGTTTCGATTCAATTGATGGGGTTTATCTTTGCTTAGATCCCGTACAAAACCGTTGTTGTGCAAGGTTTCTCCTATTTCGTACACCCTGTCCCGATAAGGAGCAGTTAATCCCATTGTTAATTCACCCATTGTATGCTCCCCATTGAACATTGGAAGCAATTTTTCAATCCACTGATAAATTGTATTACCTTCTATTCTAAATGAGCTTGCGTTGTTTCTTAGATACACACCGCCATGTGAATCTGGAAGAAAGAAAGTATCCCTTTTGACCTTCAGACGTGAGGACGAGTCCAGTTTTGTCATTCAGTCCCTCCTTATTTCAAAATCGTACAAATTATGCACTATCAGTTTATGTATGATTTTTTGTCCAATATGATAAGAAAAGCGGAAGAACCTTTCACAATCCGGAGCTAGACAAATCTAAAATGTATATACTTCCTTAAATATAAAAAATGCCCAACGTAAACTACGCAAGGGCACTTTTGATTTACAAAATTAATTTTTTCTTTAAGAAAATTTATTGGAGCAAAACAGTTCAAACTGCCAGAGCAATTAAATGAAACCGAAACAGCTAAAACCGAGGCCAAAACCAAAACAACTGAAACCGAAGCAGCCAGCGCAGCCAAAACCACCACAACGAAAGCCTCCACAACCTCCGCAATGGAAACCGCCACAACGAAAGCCTCCACAGCCACCGCAATGTCCGCATCCGCCGCAGTGCATACCGCCACAACGCATACCCATTATTCGATGATCCTGGTTCTGAAGATCCATAGGAACTAACTGACCAACTTGGTAAGGGTCGATTCCCAACCCTTGTAGCTCATTTTGAAACATTTGTATTTTTCCTCCCCATTGTATTTAATTATCTAAGTTAAACTTAAATAGAGAGTAATAAGGTCAATGCCAGTTCCATATAAACGAAATCATTAGTTACAATCTGTACTCTCTTCAACAAATTATGCTTTCTTTTAGGTCTCTGTTACTAAAGAAAGAGCCTATTTCACGTCGAAGTATTTTCCTTCCTCAACAACTCACCCATCATAAATAAAAAACGAACTTTCAAAATTGAAGGTTCGGGCAGGAGTTATATTAAAAATTTATTAAAATGCCTAATCGAAAATAGGCTGTCTTTTTCGAATTAATGCAACTCCCATTTTGATCATCCAAAAAAGCCAGAGCGTACTGCCGATTGGAGCCGCTCCAAATTTTGATTCATTTTTCAACTTCACTTCCTGATCATTTCATTCTCGCTAAACGTTCCTAAGCTGTTTTGATCTTATTAGATATATATCCCAATCCAATGACAAGTACTGTAATTGCAGTTGGAAACAATAAATGTAAATCGTCTGTTAGAAAATACTTCAATTTTGGTTCTCCAACCATCATTTCACCCGCTGTCCAAGCTAGTATTCCTGCACCACCATAGGAGATAATTGGGAACTTTTCCATTGCTTTTAATATTAATTGACTTCCAAACACAACTAGAGGAATACTTACAACAACTCCAAATAGTATACCGACTATATTTCCTTCAACTGCACCAGCAATAGCTAGTACATTATCAAGGGACATGATGGCATCAGCAATAATAATGGTTTTCACAGCTGAAATAAAGCTTGAACCACCATCTCTATAATTTTCTTCATCGTCGCCTAGTATAAGTTTTATGGCAATATACACTAGAAGAAGACCACCAACAAACGATACGAAAGGTAATCGTAGGAGGTAAACAATTCCAATAGCGAATAGTAAACGTAAAATAACAGCTCCAAATGTTCCCCAAAAGATAGCCTTCTTTTGTTGCTTTTTTGGGATATTTCGTGATGCCATTGCGATGACTACAGCGTTATCCCCACTTAAAACAATATTGATTAAAATTACTTCCAAAAGAACTGTAAAAGACAAACCAAACATATCCAATTTTTTCACCTCTTAAACAATCTAGCTAAATCATTAATATTAATTTGAGGGAAAAATATGCCGGAATTAATACCCTATGGTTGAATATATCTAAAAGTTATTTGATTTGTTCTCCTTTGTTCTTTTAATTCTATGAAGAAGCATATTTTCATATTTTGTATAAATTTTTAGTGTGCTTTGTGTAACTCTTAGTTTTGGGAGTAGTAAATAAATAAAAGTTGAAGTAACTAGGCTTAATACTATTCCTGCTAAAACATCAAAAGGGTAATGGACCCCCACCCATATACGGGATACTCCTACAAGAATTGCTAACAACATCCATACAAGTGACCAACCTTTTTTATAAAGCCAGAATGACGTACAATATGAAAAAAATAAAATGGTATGGTCACTTGGAAAAGAATTGTCTTTTTCCTTATGTATCAGTTTATTAACGTCTGGCAATTCAACAAATGGTTGATAATTTGAGTGAAAGATTCCGATAACCTTTCCTATTGAAAAGGCACATATGAAAGCGAACGTTGCACAAAGAATCATCATTCTATTGTCACTATCTTTAGTAAACCAATAAAGAATAACACTTAGTACAAGGAAAATTACCATATATTCAGCAATAAAACTAAATATGGGATTCAAAAAGGGATACTCTTTTCCTAAGTCATTCACCAACCTAAACCAAGATACATTTACCTCTGAAAAATTCAAACCTTACACCTTCCCATCTCTTTTTAAAACATAATAGAAGAGATTAAGATGATCTTCCATCGAATCCAATTACATTATTAGGGATTAATGTTACATTTTTGTAAGGTTGCTGTCACACCTTGTGGGTAGTGAGTTATTTTATCAATTAAATTCAAAATTAATTTCTCCACTAATCTTTTATTTAAATAAAAGAAGGCGACCTTCATGTAGAAGATCACCCCATTATTGGTATGTCTGTATTTTTTACATCTCATATTTTTTCAATGCAATGACCGCGTTATGACCGCCGAACCCAAATGAATTAGAGAGACCAATTTTAAGATTTGTTTCTCTTGCTACGTTTGGTACATAATCTAAATCACATAAAGGATCTGGTTTATCTAAATTGATCGTTGGTGGAATGATACCCTCCTGCAAGCTTTTTGCTAAGGCAATTGCTTCAACTCCACCTGCGGCTCCTAATAAATGACCTGTCATCGACTTATTTGCAGTTACAGGAATTTTATAAGCTTGTTCACCAAATAATTTTTTAATCGCCAATGTTTCTGATATGTCACCAACCTTTGTACTTGTAGCGTGTGCACTAATTAAATGAACATCATCAATAGAAATCGAGGCATCCTTTAAAGCCATATTCATAGCCAGATACGCTCCTCTTCCTTCTGGGTGAGTGGAAACCATGTGATAGGCGTCAGAACTAGCACCGTATCCAATAACTTCTGCATAAATATGTGCATTTCTCTTTAAAGCATGTGTTAATGATTCAAGTATTAAGATGCCCGCCCCTTCAGCCATTACAAATCCATCTCTATTCGAATCAAACGGTCGACTTGCAGCACTTGGATCATCATTCCTTGAAGATAGAGCAGTTGCATTTTCAAAACTAGCTAAAGACAATTCTGTTACGGCTGCTTCAGCTCCACCAGCAAATGCAAGATCAGACATACCATACCGAATAAGTCTGAACGCCTCTCCAATCGCTGTATTACCAATTGCACAAGCGGAAACAGGTGACATAGAAGGTCCTAATGCACCATATTTAATACTAATTTGTGCCGAAGCCGCATTGGCAATCATCGATGGAACCAACGTAGGGCTTACCCTTTGTGGTCCCCTTTCACGAAGAATATCAATATTTTTCGTCAACGTTTCAATTCCACCTATTCCAGAACCAACATATACACTAAGACGTTCTAAATCAATTTCCGAAATGTTCAGTTTGGAATCTTTCCATGCTTCTTCAGCAGCAACTAAAGAGAATTGACAAAATCTATCCATTCGCCTTGCTTCCTTCTGATCAATTATTTCTTCAGCAGTAAAATCGCTAACTAGCCCAGCAATTTTAGTTTTATGTTTACTAACATCAAATGTATGAATATAAGAAATGCCTGATCTGCCTTCAGCTAAATTCCGCCAAAATTTTTCAACATTGTTTCCTAAGGGTGACACCACACCCATTCCCGTAATGACAACACGTTCCATACTTATTACCCCCACTTCAGTTTAACTATATTTTCACACTCCCATTATCCTATTACAAGTTGTTGTTTATCATAGTATAATCAGTAATAGGATAATCGGTATAAGGTAGGTGTTATGTGAACATGAATAGTAAAACTAGATTAGAAGCCCTATCCAACTTTTTAAAGTCAAAACGAGCAAATATACAACCTCAAACTGTGGGACTACCAACAGGAACCAGACGGAGAACCCCAGGACTCAAGAGGGAGGAAGTCGCCCAGTTGGCAGGAGTGAGTACAACATGGTACACATGGCTTGAACAAGGACGAGATATTAAGGTCTCTTCATCCGTCCTAGATGCTATAGCTTCTGCTCTTCTATTAAATAATGATGAACGAAAGTATCTATATGATTTAGCATTAGAAGTAAACACAAATGTATATAAACAAGAGGTTGAACAAACAAAAGTCTCCCCTTCTTTAGAAAAAATTTTAACAGAATTAAAATATTGCCCTACTTTGATCACAGACCGGCATTTCCAAATTGTAGGTTGGAATCCTGCTGCTGCCTATGTTTTCTTGAATTTTGAACAAATCCCCATTGAACAGAGAAATTTAATCCGCTTAGTGTTTACAAGGAAAGAATTAAGGTCATTAGCTGTCAATTGGGAGCATTTTGTAAAAGGATTTCTTTCTATTTTTCGAGTTTATTATGGTCAATATATGGGGGATGAATGGTACACTCAATTTCTCGAAGAAATGACGGAACTTAATCCAGAATTTCAGCGCTTATGGCAAGAAAATCAGGTAAATATGGCTCCTGAAGTTTTGATTGAATTTAGACATTCTAAAGCAGGTAAAATGATTTTTAATTTAACCTCTTTACAAGTTCATGGTCATACTGATTTTTGGTGCAGCATTTATACTCCTGTTGAGAGTACTCCAACTGAAGAAAAATTAAAAAAGATGATGAAAAAAGTAAATCCTAAACCAGAAAGTAGTTCTAACTTATCAATCTGAAAGATAATAGTCTTCTCTTTTAACCACCTGGTAAACATTAAATCAAACAAAGAACATCCTGACATTCAAAGGATGTTCTTTGTTTTCTCCTAACCGATCTATTGTTCCTATAGCCTATGGACATCCAATTATCCTTTCCAACCCTTTTCATTTTGAGGTATTAGAAGTAAACAATATAAATAATAAACACTAAGAAAATTCTATAGATAGCAAATGGGATCAGCTTAATTTTATTAATAAGTTTCAAGAAAAAACGAATCGATACTAATGCAAAAATAAAGGCACTGATAAAACCTACGATAAAAAATGGTATTGTTTCTAGAGTAAAGTACTGCCAATTTTTCATTAAGGAAAGCACGCTGGCTCCTACCATGATGGGAACGGCCATAATAAAGGTAAAGTCAGCTGCAGCACGGTGACTCAATCCAAGTAAAACTCCTCCAGATATAGTTGAACCTGACCTAGAAAAACCCGGCCATAGAGATAAGCATTGAAATAGCCCAATTAGAAGTGCTTGTTTATAGCTAATTTGGTCAACCGTTTTAACAATAGGCTCTTTAGGACTGAACAGGTCAGCACAAATCATTAAAATTGCCCCAACAATCAAACTTATTAATACAGTGGTAGTGGAAAATAGATGCTCATCTATGTAATCTTCAAATAACAGCCCTAGAACACCTGCAGGTATTAATCCTGTAATTACTTGAGACAATTTTAACCGTTTACCGTCTTGATAGTTTACAGTAGATTTTCTAAAGCCTATCATGCTAATAAAACGATCTTTAAACACGACTACAACCGCTAAAATGGATCCTAGTTGAATGACAATTTTAAATGTGTTTGCTACATATTTGGAAAGAAATTTCTCAGATTTAAGCCACATATCATCGACAATAATCATATGCCCGGTTGATGATACTGGCACAAATTCAGTTAAACCTTCTACCATTCCTAGAATGATCGCTTTGAGTAAAAGTAAAATTTCCATAGATATCTCCTTTATTCAATAATGAATGCCATCCCTTTTGTTAAAACAGATATTCATGGAAATCCTAGTGACTCTTAAAAGTGCATCAAAAATTTTTTGTATTTTTCCCCTTTACCTGCTTTAACGTTGCTACTATTAGAAAGCTAACGATTACTAGTAATACCCATGAGCTCACCTTCCCGAGATGAACGAGGCTCCATGCATCGGTTTGATTTGGATATTTCCATGCACCAAAAAAGGTGGCAATATTTTCGGCAATCCAGATGAAAAATCCAATGAGTACAAAAGAAAGGGCGAGTGGCATCCGGTAACGAGTTCCATCCACTTCGTATGTAACCCATGATTTCCAAAAGACAATCAAGACAAGCCCAGATAACCACCATCGAACGTCCATCATATAATGGTGGGTGAAAAAATTCAAATAAATTGCCACTGCGAGAAGAACTACCACAAAAAACGGTGGCCACCTAACTAGTTCAACCCTTAACCTTCTCCACGCCTGACAAAGAAAACTTGCAACACTTGCGTACATGAATCCGCTATACAATGGCACTCCAAAAACCTTGAAATACCCTTCCTCCGGATATGACCAGGAACCCATATGAACCTTGAACATCTCAAGAGCAATTCCAATAAGGTGGAACAATGTGATAACTTTTAGTTCATCCATTGTTTCAAGACCTGAACGCACCATCCACCATTGCATTAGGAGGAAGATGATGAGCAGCCAGTCATATCTTGGCAGGATTGGAAGGGATATGAATTTTGTAAAAGCTAAGGTGGTAAATATAACAACAGGAAATATACAGGAAAGTGCCTGCTCCCACCCAAAGAAAACTAGTTGTTTAAGCGTTCTCATGATTTGTGGTTTCAAAGTTTTTTTCTGAGTTTCATTTTGAATGGTTACATTCATGAGTACACCCTCTTTTAATGATCTTAATTGAAAGAATAATGGAAACAAAATCCTTCCACGCTAAATTCCGCCAATTTTTTTATTCCTGAATGGCTTCGTCACTGCGGTATTCTAAAATATCCCCAGGCTGACAATCTAAAGCTTTACAAATTGCCTCTAACGTTGATAAGCGGATCGCCTTGGCCTTTCCATTTTTCAAAATAGAAAGGTTCGCCATTGTAATACCAACCTTCTCAGACAGTTCTGTCACACTCATCTTTCTTTTTGCTAACATCACATCAATATTAATAATAATTGCCATTGTTCTCACCTCAGACTGTTAAATCATTTTCCGATTTTATATCAATCGCCTCTTTTAAAAGCCTTTGAAGAACAGCAGCAAAGACAGCAATCACCATAGATGCAAAAGGAACAACCAATCCAATAAAAATGACACCTGGGGCATCGTCTTTCTCTGCAAAGAGATAAAAAAGCGGCAAGACGAGCAAATGCAGGGTACTAATGGAGATGGCACATTGTTTGATTTTCTTAAGAGCATTTACAGACAAATCGGAAAAAGCCTCATTTTTGTCAATATGGCGCAAAAGTATAAAAGCCTGATACAGCGCAATGTAATAAGGAATCGCGGATGCATAAAAAATGATGAACACGAGATATTTTATATAGGCAAAATCTGGTAGCAATTTTGCAGCAAGATCCCCTAACTCAGGTACCAAAAAAATACATAAAGCAAGAATGGGGATCCCCATTAGAACAATCGTTAACTTTAAAAAGAGTGTTGAACCACTTTTCATATAAAGCACCTCACTTATATTTTCAAATTGATTATAATGAATTATTT
>NZ_JBALNY010000110.1:0-7545 GCF_036962145.1 Bacillus sp. JJ1764
AATGCATATGCTCTTACTTTATAATAATAAGTTGTTCCGGTCGATAGTCCTATATTATTATAGCTTAATACTGTTCCTTCTACTATCCCTGCTAATGAATATGTTCCTGTACTGCTTGTTGATCTCCATACTTCATATCCACTTGCTCCAGCTACTGCACTCCAACTTGTACTTATACTATTATATCCTGTTGATGTTGATTTTACGCCTGCTGGTGCAACTGGAACCGGCTTTGCACTTACTATTGGTGAATAGCCACTATATACTTTGGTTGTTCCATTTAATGCATATGCTCTTACTCTATAATAATATGTTGTTCCGGTTGCTAATCCTTTGTTCGTATAACTTGTACTTGTCGTTGTATTCACTAATGAATATGTTCCTGTACTGCTTGTTGCTCTCCATACCTCATATCCACTTGCTCCCGCTACTGCACTCCAACTTGTACTTATACTATTATATCCTGTAGATACTGACTTTATATTTATAGGTGTCACTGGATTACTAATCCATTTTGCATATAAAGTTATGTTACTTGCAACTTTATCAGCTGTAAAATTCCATGGTGTTATACATGTTAATTCCTTATACCATCCTCCAAAAGTATAACCTGCTTTTGTAGGTTCTATTGGTGCTGTTATTAAAGTATCATTATCAGCTTTTACACTTCCTACAACACTTCCACCTTCACTGTTAAATGTTACTGTATAATTTATTGTAGGCAATTCTTGGAATGCTATAGAGTTACTACCTGCATAAATCTGTGCGTAAGAACCTCCAAACCCCTTCATTTTAAAATTCGAATTACAACTACTGAATGTTAAAAAGCCAATACTAGAAACACTTTTGGGAATGGTTACTTCTGTTAAAGATGTATCATAATAAAATGCATAATCCCCAATACTTGTAACACTGTCTGGAATTATTATATTTGTAAAAGCATAACAATGAGCAAATGCATTAAAATCTATGATTTTGACAGTGTTTGGGATTGTTACGTTTGCGAGAACTTTGCACATAATGAAAGCACGATATCCAATTTTCGTTACGCCGTTTGGGATTGTTATATTTTTAAGAGCTGTGCAATTTTCAAATGCACTGTTTCCAACATTCGTAAGACTACTTGGAAGTGTAACTCCTTCAAGAGAGAAACAATTGTAAAATATAAAATCACCGGTATTCGTAAGATTATTTGACAATCTTACACTTGACAAAAGTTGACAGTTATAAAACAAATAATTTCCTACACTTGTTACACTATCAGGCATTACCGCAGATCTAAGAGCCTTACAGTCCTTAAACGCACCTTCGCCAATGCGCGTGACATTATTTGGAATTGTTATATTCGTAAGAGAAAGGCACTCCAAAAACGCATAAGTTCCAATACTTGTAACACTATTTGGAATTGTTATTCCTGTTAATGCTTTGCAATCTTGAAAGGTAGAATTTCCTATACTACTTAGATTAGTTGGAAGTGTGATATTCGGAAGTGATATACAATATGCAAACGCACTATCTCCTATGCTTGTAACACTATTTTGTATTGATATGTTTACAAGAGACGAGCAATAATAAAATGCAAAACTCCCAATACTTGTAACTGTATCTGGAATTGTTACACTGGTTAATGGTTTGTATTTAAAAGCATTACTTCCTATACTCGTAACAGTATGTCCATCTATGGAACTGGGTATTGTAATATTTGTATCACTACCGTTATAACCTGTTATCGAATATGTTACTCCATCATCAGACTGCCAAGTAAAACCATTTGCATCTGTTCCTGTTGTAGTTGCTGCTGTTCCTGTTGTAGTTGCTGCTGTTCCTGTTGTAGTTGCATCTGTGCCTGTTGCAGCAGCAGGCATGACATTTAAGTTTACAAATAAACTTATCAAAACAAATATTGACGATATCCTCTTCATTTTTCTGTTTTTCATCTCTATCCTCCTATCAAAAATAAAAATATTTTTTTTAATAGATAAAACTATAATACTATTACTATTATCGTATTTTTCTTTTTTTTCTTTAATTTCTTTTTTACTCCCGTTAAACAAAAGTTTATCAAAAAACCTCCGTTACTTATGATACGGTTCACCGTAACGCATCTAAATGAGGTTTTACACTTTTCTGTTTCTTCAATCAAAAAAGGGCATTCTTCGCTCCATTCGTACAGTTATGGCGAATGGAACTCCGGTAAAAGTTATATCCGTTCAAATTATCACAAGAAAAGTGAATGGGTTGCCACCCTTGCTTCTTCAATTGTTGGAACTTTCAATTGCCCGTTGAATCGCATAAATAACTCCAGTATGCATTCCTTCATGGTGTAAACTAAACGTGAGAATTTCTCCTATTGTTTCCATCCTAAAACCAAGCCGTACATAGGGTTTTTTTGATTTTTCTTGCAGGCGGTTGCCGAGAGATTCCTTGATGTAAGCAGTTTGCTTTTTTAATTCATAGGTTAAGGTTTGCAACGTTGGAGGTTCAACTTGCCATTCGCTTGGCTTCGTCCGATTACCAAATAGGGTGACAAATTCTTGGGAAAGTTGTTGCGTTAACCCTGCAAAGTTCGAAGCAAGCTGATCCTGTACAATTAAAATATGACCAACGTTCCAACGGATCGTATTATTAAATCCCTTAGGCATAATATCAGCCACATCTTCTGTGGTGTATTCCAATTTTTGGATAGTAATGACTCGAACCACTTCTACTTGTCTCAGCACTATATCTTTCGTCATAATACTCCTCCTCAATCAAAGCCACGGATTAAATTTTTGCATATTACACCACTACGGGTGGTGTTTAAATTTCTGTTTAACTTGAATCCTCTCCTTATCCTCCAACCTCTTTTTTATCCATTAAACTCTTATGTATCCAAATAGTTGCTGCAGAACCTTCACCCATATCTATCGTCACTTGTTCCAAATGTACAATCACATCACTTGCTGCCCATACAGGTATATTCGTCATTTTGGTTCGCGGGTTGACAACAATAGGATGATTTTCAAGAAGTCCGCCCCCTAATTGCTTCGCAAGGTTCCACTTCACTTCACCCCCAAATGCAATAAAGCCTCGTTCACCCATAATCTTCTTTCCACAATTTCCTCTTTTTATCTTAAAGGAAAGTGGATTGCCTATTTTACCTCTAAAGTTTTACCAAAGAATGAAATCCATCCACATAGTTTTAATTTAAAATTTAAAATAAAAGCCGATGTGTCTGGCACTTTTAAAGTATAATGAACCATATTCAGATAATGCATATGATATTTCTTGGAGAGAATTCTATTCATATATCGAAAAAACAAAAAACGAGGTTAAAAAATGAGTAAAAGAAGTTTTGCGGATTATCATGTAAGCGATGAAATAAAAAGGGCACTAGCATTGTTAAAATACGAAACCCCAACAGAAGTTCAGAGTGAAGTCATTCCATTAGCATTGGAAAATCAAGATCTAGTCGTAAAGTCTCAAACAGGAAGCGGTAAGACTGCCTCCTTTGGAATTCCTATTTGCGAAATGATTGAATGGGAGGAAAAAAAACCACAGGCCTTAATTCTTACCCCAACTAGGGAGCTTGCGGTTCAAGTCCGCGAAGATATTACGAATATCGGAAGGTTTAAACGCATTAAAGCAGTGGCCGTCTATGGAAAAGAACCTTTTACGAAACAAAAAGAAGAATTGAAACAAAAAACTCATGTAGTTGTCGGTACGCCTGGACGGGTCCTAGACCATATTGAACGAGAGACCCTAGTTTTAGATCAAGTAAAGTTCCTCATCATAGATGAAGCGGATGAGATGCTGAATAGAGGTTTTATCGATGAAGTAGAAGCGATCATCAAAGAGCTTCCTTTAGATCGGGTAACGATGATCTTTTCTGCTACCTTACCTAAAGATGTGGAAAATCTCTGCCATAAATATATGAAAGATCCCATTCACATTGAGATTAGAACAACCGGGGTAACGGCCGATACCATTGAACATTTTTTAATTGAAGTGAAAGAGGAGGAAAAGTTTTCACTCCTTAAAGACGTCACAGTTGTAGAAAATCCAGACAGCTGCCTCATTTTCTGCCGAACCAAAGAACACGTTGATGCCGTTTATGAAGAACTAGAAAAAGCTAAATATTCTTGTGAAAGACTCCATGGGGGACTAGAACAAGAAGATCGGTTTGCTGTTATGGAAGGCTTCAAAATGGGGAACTTCCGTTATCTGGTGGCCACCGATGTAGCTGCCAGAGGTATTGATATTGATAATGTGACACTTGTCATCAACTATGACGTCCCTATGGAAAAAGAGAGCTATGTACACCGAACCGGGAGAACTGGCCGTGCCGGAAATAGAGGAAAAGCCATTACGTTTTCGACACCTTTTGAAGGCAAGTTCATGAAAGCAATTGAAAAATACATCGGCTTTGAGATCCCTACTATAGAGGCTCCTAGAGTTGAAGAAGTGGCTGGTGGAAAAGCTGCTTTCGAAGAAAAACTTAGCGGCAGAAGAGTTGTAAAAAATAATAAAACAGCCCGAATCAATCAAGGTATTATGAAACTCCATTTCAACGGCGGAAAAAAGAAGAAAATTCGTCCTGTTGATTTTGTAGGAACGATCGCAAAAATCCCTGGAGTCACAGCAGATGATATTGGCATTATAACCATACAGGATACTATGTCCTATGTTGATATTCTAAACGGAAAGGGTTCACTAGTTCTACAAGCCATGGAGAATGCGACTATCAAAGGAAAGAAGTTAAAAGTGAGCAAAGCAATTAAATAAAATTGTTTAACAGTAATACCTTAAATCCCCCTCACTTTAAAAGATAAGGGGGATTTTGCCTACATTTGGATTTAAGATAACACAAATCCAAAAACCCTAATGAAATTAAACTATTCATGCCAAGTCTCATGGTCGGGTTATTTGATTCCATTACAAAAGTCAGTATGTCACAAGATGATAAATTTAAGGTTTTATATTTTATTTATTTCTAATAATTACCTCATTTTACTTATGATAAGGTTCACGGCACCTATTTATGCGGCATTTTATGTCTTTTCTACCATATCCAATTCTCCCTATTTCTTTAGAGCTTTTGTCCATTAGAGTGAATAACTTCTTGGTACCAATAAAAACTATATTTTTTTATTCTTCGTAGATCCATATTGTCATCATCGGTTCCATTAATGTAAACAAATCCATATCGTTTTCTAAAACCGCTAGTTGTGCTTAATAAATCCATGTACGACCATGGGCAATAACCAAATAATTGGACACCATCGCCGATGGCTAAACGGCACTGTTCAAGGTGTATTTTCAGGGCTCACAAACGCCCCGTGCAGGGCAAGCAAGATTTCCTTTTAAAACAGCAATTCCGCCTTCATGGTCAATTGGTTTCTCCAATGAATAATTGATTTCACGTTCAAGCACTGCAGATCCGTTTAAGTTTTCACGGACAGTACTACCTATAACTGTCAATGTATCTAAATTTAAATGAACAGAAAGTTCGTTTATAAGTGCCAGAATACTACCAGCCCTCTGTAAATTGTTTGTCGTAAATTCATTATTGTTTGGTGTAACGCTGGCAATAAACGGGACTTTCCAACTAATTTCATCGAATATATCAAAAGGAAGTTCCACACCCGCTTCATGGGCGATCGCCGGAAGTTGGAGGCAGTCGTTTACAGAACCTCCCATGGCAAGAAGAACAGAAATAGCATTCTTGAAGGCATCAATTGATATCTTAAGAATTCTTTAAGGTTTTAAAAAAAATGTTAGAAAGTGATAAAAGGGTTAAAAAAAAGCAGCTCTTAAAAGCTACTTTAAATAAGTTCCAATTATTAAGGCTAAAAACTGTCTCTATTTATGATATGGTATTGAAAACGAAATAGCCGTTAAGATATAATCTCAACAAGCATAATTTCAAGATTTTACGAAAATACAGCCAATTTCACGTGGAATTTGCTAGAGTAATACATTTTTTCCAATTCACAATAAAGATGAAAAAATTACCCAACTTTTAATTTAAGTAATGGTATAATATTAATAAACTTTATAAAATATTGACAGTGTTCAAAAGCACTAAATGATAGATATAATATCGGGAGTGGTACTGTGGATGACAAATATTGGGTGCGTTCGCTCGAACGGGCAAATCTAGTATTGAATTTAATTGCTAAAGAACCAGGAAAATTCAGATTGATAGATATTTCAAAATCCTTGAATATTAATAAAAGTTCAATTTTCTCAATATTAAATACACTTGAATTTTTAGGATGGGTTACCAAAGAAAAAGGAAACACATATAAATTGGGACCCACCTTGGGAGCATATATTACAGCTTATTCTCGTAATTTTAGCTTATTAGAATCATTTAATATGGAAGCAGAAAAAACACTTGAAAAGTTAGATGAAAATATTCTATTGGGAGTTCTAAACGGCAATAATGTATTATGTTTAGCAGCACAAGAAAAGAAATCAATTGTACGAATAGCCACCGATGTTGGTATGCAGTTTCCAGCACATGCAACATCCTTCGGAAAAATCCAATTAATTAAATATAGTTATTATGAGCTGATAGACCTTTATAATGACCAAGAGCTAGAACAGTTTACACCTAATACAATAAAAACAGTAGGTGAGCTTTGGAACCAATTAGAGTCGGCTAGGTGGTCTGGCTATACTATTGATGCTGAAGAATATTTACAAGGATGTTATAGTATTTCAGCACCTGTATACAACCATAAAAATTCGCTGATTTGTGGAGTATGTTGTACAATGCTAGAAAATAGCTGGAATGAAAAAAAAGATAAGGCAATTCAAGAAATTTTGGATTTAGCTAAGAGGTTATCTGAGCGTGCTGGATATACCCAACCGTAATGATTGTGGCTTTACAAACAATATAAGAATTGAAAATGAAATTGCCTCTTTGATCATTATTTTCGTGTCTTTATAAGAGAGGTCCAAAATATTATTTCATAAAAATTTTTCTTTCTATTGATTGACAAACTATATTTATTCCAATATAATAAAACTAAATTTAATATTTAATAAACGATGAAGGAACGAAGTAGCAATTTGTCCCTGTTTTTTAGAAAGCTAAGGGTTGATGAAACTTAGCACAAACAATTTGCGAATTACATTCTCGAGTTTCTTAGGTAATTCTAAGCGGATGAACAATCCGATACTATTGTAATGAGCGGTATTAATAGTTTTCCTATTAATACAATTAGGGTGGTAACACGGTTAACTAATCGTCCCTGTGTCTATTATTAGACATGGGGACGTTTTTTTTTTTACAAAAGGTTTTGACGAATATTGCATCTTTGGTCATTCTTTTCATGTTCTTTATGGAAAAGATACCTAGAATTTTCAAACTGTTGATTGAAAAATCATATCTATATCAATTTTATAATGTAAAATTTAATATTTTATGACAATGAAGGAACGAAGTAGCAATTTGTCCCTGTTTTTAGAAAGCTAAGGGTTGATGGAACTTAGCACAAACAAATTTGCGAATTACACTCTCGAGTCTCTTAGGTAATGCTAAGCGGATGAACAATC
>NZ_JBALNY010000110.1:7584-29820 GCF_036962145.1 Bacillus sp. JJ1764
GTGTCTATTATTAGACATAGGGACGTTTTTTTATATTACAAAAAGGAGTGAGTAAACATGAATATTATTGACGAATTAGAATGGCGTGGCGCAATTAATCAACAAACTGATCCTGAAGGTATACGCAAGCTGGTAGAAGAGAAATCGATAAAGCTCTACTGTGGCATAGATCCAACTGGAGATAGCATGCATATTGGACATTTAATACCTTTCATTATGATGAAACGATTCCAATTATGCGGCCATCATCCTGTTATTTTAATTGGAGGGGCTACAGGAACAATTGGAGATCCAAGTGGACGTAAAACAGAACGTCAATTACAAACATTAGAAATGGTACAACATAATGTTGATAAGTTAACAAAACAATTGAAAAAATTATTGGATTCCGACGGTAGTGATAATCCAGTGCAATTCGTAAATAACTATGATTGGACTCATAAAATCAATATCATTGATTTTTTACGTGATTACGGTAAACATTTTAGTATTAATAATATGTTAGCCAAGGATGTTGTTTCCAGCCGTTTAGATGGAGGTATATCTTTTACAGAGTTTTCATACCAAATACTTCAATCATTAGATTTCCATCATCTTTTCAAAGAAGAGGATGTACAGCTCCAAATAGGCGGAAGCGATCAATGGGGAAATATTACAGCTGGAATTGATTTCATCCACAAAAAAGAAGGTTGGGATGCAAAAGCATTCGGTTCAACCATCCCATTACTATTGAAAGCAGATGGTACAAAATTTGGTAAAACAGCTGGCGGAGCCGTTTGGCTGGATGCGGAAAAAACAACTCCATTTGAATTCTACCAATTTTGGTTGAATACGGATGATAAGGACGTTATTAAGCTTTTAAAACTATTTACGTTCTTGACTAAAGAGGAAATTGATGGACTAGAAATAAAGGTAAAAACGGAACCACATAAACGCTGGGCGCAAAAAGTGCTGGCATTCGAAGTCACAAAATTTGTTCATGGAATGGATTTATTAGACCAAGTTATCAAAATTTCAGATGCCTTATTCAGCGGAGATATTAAATCATTGACAGCAGATGAAATTGAGATCGGTTTTAAGAACATGCCTACATTCCGTGCATCAAAAGAACCAAAAAATATTATCGATTGGCTTGTAGATATAGGCCTTGAGCCATCCAAACGTCAAGCCCGCGAAGATATTAGTAACGGTGCTATTTCGATAAATGGCGATCGGATGAATGATACCAATGCAATTATATCAATTAATAATGCTATTGGAGGAAAATTTATTATCGTTCGCAAAGGTAAAAAGTACAACAGTTTAGTAAAATTAGTTGATTAAAACAAACTTTAACCCGGGATTTCAACCTAATAAAAAGGCACCAGAAATTTCTGGTGCCCAATTTAAATCTGTTATAAACGATTATGATGCCTTTTCCATTAAGTCATAGTTGTCTTTCTTCTTTAACTTCATAAAACCAAGAATAATATTAATAAGAAAAGCAACAATACAAGAGATAGTAAATGGTAAGTAATTTATCGTAGATACACCCAAGGTCCCTTTTATAAATACACCACTAACTCCCCAAGGAATAAGTGGATTGATTGCTGCACCTGCATTTGCCAAAACACTGGAAAGCTCCTTTGGCTGCACATGAATAGCATCGTATTGAGATTTAAAGGCCCTGCCTGGTAAAATCATCGATAAATATTGTTCACCTACCATAATATTTACACCGATGCAGCTTAAAGTTGTTGTTAGGATTAATTTCCCTTTTGTATCAACTACAGTACTTATACTTGTTATGAGTGTGTCAATTACTTTTAATTCAACTAGCAATCCACCTAAGGATAAAGCTAAGAAAATAAGGGAAACAGACCACATCATACTTTGAATTCCGCCACGGGTTAATAAGGTGTCAACACCTTTCACACCAGTCTTTGAAACGTAACCATCCTGAATTAAATTTCCCAGATCAATAAAGCTATAATGCGGATGATACAAGTAAATAATTCCAATTGAAACAGCGATACTAACAAGTAAAGTGGGAATAGCTGGTATTTTTTTCCATGAAAATATAAACATAACCAATACAGGTAATAATGTGATTAAAGAAATATGAAAAGTTGAAGAGAGTGTATTTACTAATTGACTAATACTACTTCCTGTTGCTCCATTACTTGAATGTCCAAAAAACATGAAGAAGACTAAAGAAATTATAATAGTAGGGATAGCTGTCTTCATCAAATTTGCAATGTGTTCAAACATATCAACCTCGGCAATGGCAGAGGCCAGACTGGTAGTATCTGCTAATGGTGAGATATTATGTCCTAGATAAGCACCTGAAACAATAGCTCCTACAGTTATTGCGGGATCAAATCCCATAAATTGCCCCATACCTGAAAGAGCAATTCCTACTGTTGAAACTGTTGTAAATGAACTTACAACGACACCTACGATCAGACTAATAATAAATACGGAAGGCAAGAATAGTTGCGCAGATAAGATTTTAAATCCATATATCATAATTGTTGGTATTGTCCCACTGGCAATCCAAACACTTACTAAGGCACCTATTAACATAAAGATAAAAATTGGGATTAATCCTGGTTTAATTCCATTTTCTATTCCTTTATGAATGATATCCCAAGAAGCACCTTTGATTTTTCCAAATATTATTACTACACCTATTATGATTAAAATTGGAATTTGCGGGGGCATTCCTAAGCCAATAATACAAATCCCAAATATCGCTAATAAGACACTCAATAGAAAAACACTTTCTATCAACGTTGTATCATTTCTCATTTTAATTACCTTCTCTACTTTTAAATAATTAATTGGACACATCCTTATTGATAATTATGGGGAGATTTTATTCGGATGTGTCCTATTATGTTCTACTAAGACTTTAATTCAAAGAAAGGTAACAATATTTCTTTTTAGATAAAAACCAATTCTTTTTCTTCTTGGTTGATTTCTTTAAATAATTTTTTGTAAATTTCTTCTTCTTGCTTGTCACTGTAAATTGCTTCTAATTTTTCTTGAATTGCTTGTTCAATCTTTTGTGCATATTCATCAAATACTTTTTTATCACGAGCATATGGAGATAAAGCACAAGCCCTTAGAATCGTTACTTTTTGAGCTACATCCCACTCTGCTCTACTAAATCCAAGACTTTGAACAAATGGTAATGGACTGTGGCCATAGTCAGGAACAGCAAAGTCAGTATGAGAAGTAAGGAATTTGTTGTTATATAATCCGCCTTTAGAGAAGGAAGCATAATCATAGAATTGTTTATTAAATTCATTCATTTCTACTAAGTTTGTGTTTCCTTTTTCATTGAATACATAGTCAACCATATTGAAGTCAGGTTTTGTTAAGGTGTGACAAACAACTGTCTTATCCCCGATCATAAACTCTTTGTTGTTCATGAAGTTATAGAATCTATATGCCCCTTCAATGCTTGCACCAATCAATTTTCCATAACCAGAAATATTTAATGGTAATACTCTGTGAGCTGTCCAAACAGCTGCTGCAGTTGCACCTGCTTTAGAACCTTCAAGCATATATGCTCCAAGTAATGCAGGAATATCTGCACCTTTTTCAAAAACATATGTTGCAAAGTAAGAGATAACGTCACGCATTCTAATATCCTTAATCGCAATACCACCAGCTGAATAAGGAATATATCCCATCTTATGGGGGTCAATAGTAATGGAATCTGCTTCGCTCATAGCTTTAAAAGAATTATAAATGTCTTCTGTCAACCATTCATTCTTTTCAGTGAAAACTTCATATTTATCGAAATACTCATCGATCTTGTCATAATCAATAAAGTTATAATCTTCGTCAAGGAAAATAGAACGTGCATAGCTACCATAAGCTGAGTCTACGTGAACATAGAAGTGAATACCTTCTTTTGCAAACTTGTCGCGAAGTTCTATGATTTTATCAATTCGGTCTACTTGACCTTCTTCAGTAGTACCTACTACACCTACTACACCAAGAATTGGAATACGCTTTTCAGCAAATTCACGGATTTTTGCTTCTAATTTATCAATATCCATACGATAATTTTTATCAATATCGATTTCTTCTACATTTTCATGGCCGATACCAACGATATCAGCAGCTTTAACCCAAGAATAGTGTTTGGTTTGTGGAATAATCCATTTACCAAGTTTCTCAATATGTTTGCCGCTTCTAGCAGAGTGAGCTTTAATATCCTCAATTTTTTCAGGAATTTGACCCATAAGGTCTAAGATTTCTTTAACAGACATATTTAATAATTCCCATTCACTCTTACCTGCAACTAATTCAGGTGCAACTTCTTTGAATGCAAATGGAATAGATTTAATGTTACGGGCATACCAAAGTCCTTCAGTGTTAGCAACTGTTCCATCGGCACAAATATGTCCCCAGCTTTGTCCTTGTTTATAACCCATAAGTTTTGTAAAGTCTAAACCTACTTCTTCTTCCATTTGAGAAGTACCTGGAGAAGATTCATATGCTACGTTGTTTCCATTCCATAACATTGCATAGGTATATGCCATGATCGAAGGAAGTAATGTTTCAGAATTCATATGACCCCAGTATCGTAAAGAATGCCAAGGCACTGAATTAGCACGCAATTTCGCAGATAACTCACTGAATACATTACGAGTTCTATCAAGTGTTCCTTGGAAGCTTTCGGATCTTCTATCTTGTGGTGTGATGATTGGCATATCCTGAGGTTGATAGTTTTGGCGCCAACCAACATGGTCATCAATCATTTTTAATAATGTTTCCTTGAAAAAATCGACATTTTCACCATGGCCGCCTAAGAATAGTGCTTTTAAATTTATATTGTTCATATTTACCTCTCCTTACTGCATTAATTAAATTATTCACATTTTGAAAATATTGCTCTGAATTATAGTAAGATCCCGTAAAGATTAGATTTTATTAAAACTACATAGCCTTCTCATAATTTTCTTCCTCAGCCGAACCTGTTCCACTTAATTGTAATTCAATCTCAGTCTTCCATGATTCCTTGCGTCTAGCGTATACCACTAGCGGAGCAATAATAAGAACTCCGGCAATTATCAACTGACTAATTGCACCGACCACTGAACCTGTAAGTAATGATGCTACCGTTGCACCAACAGTTGTAGCAACAAATATTAGGACGGCCAACCAAATTAATCCGTTTCCTTTACCGCCAATTCTAAATGGGCGGTTCTGGGCTGGAGATGTTCTACGCAAATGCAAAATTCCAACGCCCATAATTATATAAACTGCGTTATACATAATGGCCGTCGCACTTGTCAATAGAAGAAAGGCCGTGTTAGCAGCTGGAACCAACAAATACAGTAATGCAAAAAGAGAAATAAATGCAGCTTGAGTAATCAGAACGTTAACTGATACACCCATTTTATTTTTCTTCCAGAAACCAAATTTTGGCGGATACAAACCTCGACGTGCTGATTCTGTGATGGTTTTTGATGGACCAGTCGCCCAAGCTGAAAGCTGAAAGATGACACCAATAAACACCATAATGCCAAAAATATTTGTCAAAATACTTGGTAAACCAAGAATTTTTACACACTCTCCAAATCCTTGTGCAATATTATTCAGTTGAACATTACCAGTGATAACATTCGCCAAAAGCAAACCATTTACTACATTAAATAGAGCCATAAAAAGTAACGCAATAAAAGTACCTTTTAGATAAGTTTTTACTGGGTTCTTCAATCGAGTCATATACACAGATGCCATTTCAATTCCAGTAAAAATAAACATAATAGGAATTAAATTTGGCAAGGTTGAATATGTCTGGGAATTTGGAAATAATAGCATCGGACTAAAGTGACCTAGTTGACCAGTATGTTGAATACCAACCTTAAATAAAGCACCAACACCTAGGATAAACATTGCCACAACTGGAATATATAGTCCAAGCCACATTCCAATTCTTCCACCAATTTTAGCCATATCAAATCTAAGATTCAAAAGGGTAACAATCCAATAAATTACTAAAATACTCGATAATGTAAATATATTATTTGATGCTAATCCGGGTACACCTATCGAAACAGCAAACATCGGACCTAAAACAGATCCAACCATAACCATGCCGGGGAACATTTGCACCCACAATAACCACGAAGTAACAAATCCCCATTTTTTTCCCAATGCGCTTGTAACCCACAATTCAGGGCCGCCATCTTCGGGAAACATACCAGCATATTCTCCAGAAATGAAAGTTAGTGGTAGAGCATACAAAACAATGGCGATACCCATATAAATAAACATGGTCCACCCAGCTGCAGCAACATTGGTAATATTACGAATACTTGCCACAAGGGCGCAAGTCATCCCGATAAATGTGCCAAGTTGTATCTGGCTTAATTTATTTGAAGCATTCATGTGAAATCCACCTCTTAATATCTAGTAATATCTATCCATATCAACATTAATTGAAAATTTTACATAATTTCTTTGAAATCTCATCTTTATTTTTTTTGAAAAATTCTTCAGAGGTTTCCTTCGTATTCATATATGGTGTCAATACTGCCGTACAAAGCACTGTCACTTTTCCTACAGTATTCCATTCATCCTCTGAAAAGGAAAATCACTCCTCCTATAATTCCATGGTGTGTTCTTATTCACTCTGTAAATATCATAATGTTACCTTTGAAAATAATTTGTAAGAGTTTTTAAAGTGTTAATTCACCTGCCTTATTAATTGAAAATGCTTAGATAGTATATATAAATGCATGGATTAGTACAAAATATTAAACTTGGTTTTGTATTTCAAACAGATTACTACCATATTCTATTACTATCTTTAATCAGTATAAAATATTAAACCTAGTTTTGTATTTCAAACTAATCACAATCAAATACTATCACAAATTCAATACAAAACAAGATTGGTTTATTAAATAAATATGATTGTTAACAAAGTAGTAAAAAAAATGTAATTAAATGTTCATGAGTTTTATAATTGTGAACATTCGAGGGAATCAGTAAATTTATGAAGCTTTCTCTTTTCTCGTCGAATCGTTAGAAAACATACAATCATAAGATTTTGAAACAGTATAAAGAGGAATTCATTCCTTTGTTTTTTCGGTCTAGCTTTTCACTTTGATTTGCCAAACCAACAAGCAGAATAAGAATGTTAAGACTCAAATTGTAATTATGCTAATGTTTTAATTAGTGAAAGAATTACCATGTTATATTTCGCTGAATTTATATATATCAATAAAAAACATGTTACGAAACATTCGTAATCCATACCCTATAGCCATTTCATTCAATTTTTGCTCACAATTAGAGCACCTGTTATGCCTTGACAGAAGTCCCTTTTGTTGTTTATTGGAATTACGTATGTAGATACTAACTGAATTAAAACAATTCCCTTGGATTCCGTAAGATATAGGTAAATATTGTTAAAAACACGAGGGGGCTTTTTGAATGGAAACAGGAACAGATCGTGTTGAACGTGGAATGGCAGAAATGCAAAAAGGCGGCGTTATTATGGACGTTGTCAATGCGGAGCAAGCTAAAATTGCGGAGGAAGCCGGGCTGTGGCTGTTATGGCATTAGAGCGCGTTCCATCTGATATCCGTGCTGCCGGCTAAAGCTGGCTGTATGACCTAAAGAAATTTGCAAGCCCCTCTGTCAGAACAACAATCCATTTCCCAAAATTTGCACTCAATTGCGTTTTATATACGATAAATAGCTTTTTTATTTCCGCTTTTTCTTAAAATACGGGAATGCAAGTGTGATAAATACATACGGTATTATCCATCTAAATAAGTATGTTAAAGAATGCGGCTATTGTAGCTCGAATCTACAGAATGCGTTGGGATATTGAGGTCTTATTTAAGACAACCAAATCTTTATTGCGTCTACAAAAGGAATTCCAAGGTATGTCATATAACTTTTTTAATAGCAATACAACCATTGTGTTTTCTAGATACTTTGTTCTGTCATGGCGAACCGCTGCAACACAGATCAACTCACCTATTGGAAATTTGCTCGAATGGTTATAGCTATTTAACTTGTTTCCTTAAAAATATCGGGATATCTTAAACGTATATACTAGGTGACTATTTTATAGTACTAACATCTAATACAATAATTACAAACTTCCGGTTTACTATCATTTGTGGTACGGTTCACCGTGTTAGAACAAAGTGAGGTTTTTTATGACAAATTCCCCCATATGGCTACCTCGAATAATTCTTTAACTATATTTTCTTTACTTAACTCCTTTACTAAAATAAGCTAAACTTAGTTTAAAAAATAGAATAAAGGGGATCTATTATGAAAAAAGCTGTCCACGTCGTTGGTGCTATTATCGAAAATAAAAAATATGAAATCTTTTGTGCGTTAAGAAGCCCAAAAATGTCCTTGGCAAATTATTGGGAATTCCCAGGTGGTAAAATTGAAGATGGAGAAACACCTGAACAAGCGTTAGAACGTGAAATTCAAGAGGAATTTTCCTGCTCGATTAAAGTAGGTCCAAAAGTAGAAGATACAGTGTATGAATATGAAAACGTAATTGTACGACTTGAAACCTTCAAAGCAGAACTAATAAATGGACAACCTAAAGCATTAGAACATGCTGCTACGAAATGGGTTACACGGGACGAAATTACAAAACTGAATTTCGCCCCTGCAGATATCCCTGCGGTGAAGAAGATTGCGAAGGAAGAAATATGAGAATCCGAAGGAAATGATGTGAATTAAAATGGAGCAGCAGCAACTTATTCGAAAAATCGAAAACTCCCTATACAAAGGGTTTATCGATCAAAACAAACCAGTCTCTACTCAATTTAAACCCAAACTTTTAACAAACAAACATCATGAAACTGTCCTATCTACATTACTTCAAGAATTAAAAACATGTAAAACATTTATCTTTTCTGTCGCCTTTATTACTGAAGGTGGTTTAGCAACCTTAAAAACAATGCTTTACGACCTAAATCAAAAAGGGATAAATGGGCGCATTTTAACTTCAACATTTCTAAATTTTAATCAGCCGAAAATGTTTAAGGAGCTTCTAAAACTTGATAATGTTGAAGTCCGCGTAACTAGTGAAAAGGGGTTTCATTCAAAAGGATATATTTTTGAACATCAAGACTACTACTCATTGATTGTCGGAAGCTCTAATTTAACAGACAGTGCATTAAAAGCAAACTATGAATGGAATGTATTTTTAACTTCATTAGAAAATGGAGAAATTATTAACCATTTTAAAAATCAATTTGAAGATGCTTGGGATGAAGCAATTCCTTTAAAGGAAGAATGGATTGCTAATTACAAACAACTTTTTGATCTACAACCTTTTGTTAAGCATACTTCTTCGAATGCGCTTGAAATAAATGCTGAATATTTAACAAATGCTCTTGCTGATAGCTTAGCAATTCAACCAAATAAAATGCAGAAGACTGCGCTCGAACAATTGAAGGCACTTCGTGCAACTGGCGCTAAAAAAGGATTAATTATCTCTGCAACAGGTACAGGTAAAACGTATTTATCTGCTTTTGATGTTCGAAACTTTGCTCCTGGCAAAATGCTATTTATTGTTCACCGTGAACAAATCTTAAAGAAAGCGATGCAAGATTATCGAAGAATTCTCGGTGGGCATGAAGATGATTTCGGCATTCTTTCCGGTACCTCAAAAGATATTCATGCTAAATACTTATTTGCAACGATCCAAACAATTTCAAGAGATGGCTACCTTCAGCAATTTGCGAAGGATCAGTTTGATTATGTGTTGATAGATGAAGTACATAAAGCAGGTGCTGAAACTTATTTGAAAATTATTAATTACTTTAATCCGCAGTTTTTACTTGGTATGACCGCAACACCTGAACGAACTGACAGATTCAACATTTATGAGTTGTTTGATTACAATATCGCGTATGAAATCCGCCTACAAGCAGCCCTTGAAGAAGAAATGCTCTGCCCATTCCATTATTTTGGTGTTTTAGACTATGAAAAAGATGGAGAAACCATTGATGATGCAACAGAACTTCGGAAATTAGTATCCTCTGAACGTGTAAAACACATTATTGAGAAGATTAATTACTATGGATATTCAGGTGATTGTTGTCGGGGATTAATGTTTTGTAGTTCAAAGGAGGAAGCTCATGAACTTTCAACTGCTTTAAACCATAAAGGTTTAAAAACGATTGGATTAACTGGTGACAACTCACAAGAAGAACGCGAAGAAGCAATTCGCAAATTGTATAATGGAGAACTCGAATACATTTTAACGGTTGATATTTTTAACGAAGGAATTGATATTCCATTCTTAAATCAAATCGTAATGCTCCGCCAAACCCAATCGAGCATTATCTTTATACAACAGCTTGGTCGCGGTCTGCGTAAACACGATTCTAAAGAATATGTGGCAATTATTGATTTTATCGGAAACTATAAAAATAACTATCTAATTCCAATTGCCCTTTCTGGTGACCAAACCATGAACAAAGATAACGTCCGCCGAAAAACTGTAAATACAGACTATATACAAGGCGTGTCCACGATAAACTTTGAGGAAATTGCCAAAAAGAAGATTTTTGATGCTATTAACAATACTAATTTATCGACATTAAAAACATTACGGGATGCTTATTCAGAAATGAAAAATCGTTTAGGTCGAATTCCTACCCTCTTTGACTTTATTGAGCAAGACTCAATCGACCCTGAAGTAATCGTAGGCTATTCAGATACATACTATAATTTTAAATTGAAAATGAAAGAGTCAATTCCTTCTCTCACTGAATATGAACAATCTGTTTTAGAAATGTTTTCAAAAGAGTTTTTGAGTGGAAAGCGCATACACGAAATTCTTTTAATTGAAACGCTACTTACCTATGAATCAATTTCTAGAAAATCATTCATTCAAAAGTTAAAAGAATTCGGTACCTATGTAGACGATGCAACAATTCAATCCGTTGAAAACATGTTCTCACTAGGATTCCATGTTCAAAATGATGTGAAAAAATATAAATCTAGGCCAATTATCGAAGTCGTTGATGAACACTATCAATTTAATGTGGAAATTCAAGAGAGTTTGAGAGATTCAAATTTTAAAAGTTATATTGAGGATATTGTAAAATGCGCTTATTTAAAAAATGAAAAATATGATAAAACAAAAGCATTGACGTTATTTGAGAAATATTCCCGTAGAGATGCTTGTCGATTATTAAACTGGCCGCATGATGATGCATCAACCATTTATGGGTACCGAGCAAAACATAACACTTGTCCAATCTTTGTTACGTACCATAAAAAGGATGAAGTTGAAACAAGTCAAGCTTATGGAGATGAATTTTTATCACCCGAGCTATTCAGATGGTTCACTCGTAATCGTTTAACACTGGGTTCCATTGAAGTAAAGAACATCACATCCTATAAAGAGTCAGGAATGAAAATTCATCTATTTACGAAAAAAGATGACGGCGAAGGCACAGATTTTTATTACCTGGGCCAAGTGGACATTGCCGAAGATAGTATAAGAAATGAAACCATGCCTGATGGAAAAGGAAATCATCTTTCAGTCGTTACAATGAATTTAGTACTAGAACAGCCTGTGCAGTATGATATTTATCATTATTTAGTAGAAGAATAATAGTTAACTATAAACTGGAAGGCATAAATTGTTAAGTAATTATAATAATGGAGTGAGCCAATTGCTCACTCCATTATATTTAAACATTTTATATTATCCTGTCTAATAATATTTATTTGGTAAAACCTAATCCTCATTTACTTATGATACGGTTCATTCTTATTAATCCGAAAAGCCCGATAAACCTGCTCTACCAAAATCAATCTCATCAGCTGATGAGGAAAGGTCATTCGCGAAAAAGAAAGCTGTTCATTTGACCGCTTCAGTACTTCCTCACTCAGCCCCAAAGATCCGCCGATCACAAAGGCTACTTTACTTTTTCCATATGTAGCAAGTTTATCTAGGGTATCGGCCAATTCCTCGGAGGATTGCATTTTTCCTTGGATCGCCAGTGCAATGACATGAGCATCCGAACTAATCTTAGATAGAATCCGCTCGCCCTCTTTTTGCTTTACCTGCAGCATTTCCGCTTCACTAAGTTCTTCCGGTGCCTTCTCATCCGCGACCTCAATCATCTCCACCTTTGCATATGCCGTTAATCTTTTTAAATACTCATCAATGCCTTGCTTTAAATACTTTTCTTTTAATTTACCAACCGTAATTATTGAGATATTCACAATCCACAGCCCTTTAAAATTTGATTACAAACAGCTTACGAACAAGATATCCACAGAAGTTATCCACATATTCACATTTTTTGTCCACATTTTGTATGGAATCATTTGTTCGCCACAACATATACTGCGTTATTTCGACAATATTCACAGCTTGTTGATAAGTTATCCACATCTACTTTTTCCAATACGGGGAATGTTTCATGTTCATGTACAATGACATCTAAAGCAAGTTCCACGTGTTCTTCACAGCAATAAATCAAGTTTCTTCACCTTCTACTATCATTTTTATACTAGTTTTGACTATTATTTTACCAGTCATTCTTCGCAAACTCTATCCATCATACCATTAAAAAAACAGGATAGTAACTGGATACCTTCCTGTTTTGCCTTTTACTATTGAACTTTATCCCCCAGTAAGAGTCAAACTGGTCTCTTTCAGCTTGCCATCTCGATAAAATTTAATCTTCATTTTATCCCCAATTTTCTTTTCTTGGTATAAGTGCTTTCTTAGATCTATTACATCATTGATTTTCTGTCCGTCCATTTCCACAATGACATCTAGTTCCTTTAATCCTGCCAAGGCAGCAGGTGAACCTGTTACTACTTGGCGAATGGCTACGCCTTTTGTAACATTACTTGGGAGCTTTAATGCTTCCTGCTGATAATATTGCGGAATTTCTTCAACTGATTTTAAATCTACTCCCATATATGGACGCTTAACCGTACCGTACTTCTCAAGGTCATTAATAATAGGTTTTGCAGAATTAATCGGAATCGAAAGACCTATTCCCTCAACTGCCTCTTGAGCAATTTTCATGGAATTAATGCCGATTACTTGTCCAGCCAAATTGATTAAGGCTCCGCCGCTATTGCCAGGATTAATGGCTGCATCCGTTTGTAGCACTTCTGATTGCCAATCAACCACTCCATCTTGGTCAATATCAACAGGAATGGTCCGTTTCAGACCGGAAATGATTCCTTGGGTGACCGATCCTGAGAAAGTAGGTCCAAGCGGGTTGCCAATTGCAATAACGGGTTCGCCCGTTTTTAAGCTGTCAGAATCACCAAATTCCGCTACTTTTTTAATCTTGCTGGCATCCACCTCAAGAACGGCTAAATCTGTCCAGACATCACTACCAAGAAGGGTCGCCGGGATCTTGGTTCCATCTGAAAGACTAACCTCCAGTCTAGTAGCTCCCTCTACGACGTGGTGATTGGTTACAACGAAGGCGTGATTGCCTGAAGTTTTATAAATAACACCTGATCCTGTTCCTGCTTCTTCTTCTCCAGAACCCTGGTTGTTATCGGACCAAAAGCTGGATCGTGCAGCTTGAATGTTCGTAATGCCAACAACCGCATCTGCCACATTATTGATGGCTGTAGTTGTATCGGTTTTTACGTTATACGAAACTTGTTTTTGAACAACATTTTGTTTACTAGTATCTGTATTGTTATTTACCTCCGGTGCAGCACTTTGATTAGGTTCTGTTTTATAGGGAAGTACACCGCTGTTGGATAAGGACGGGATCGCAATGACCATAAGGATAGCTCCAATAATGCCCCCAACTAAGCCACCCATTATGACTCCGCCTCTATTGCCCTTTTGATCTCGATAGCGATTCGGTGAATGATCGTCATAGTAACCCAATTTACACCAATCCTCTCTTTTAAAACCATTGCTACGTTTTATTTTGGCTTATATTTTCAATTATACTCTATTTACAAATAATTAAAAAAATAAGTGAGACTGTTCTATAAATGTTCCAACTTTGTTCATATTTTTTTCATAAAAAAGTGAGGCACTCTAGTAAAAGAGCGCCTCACTTTTTTATACGGCTGTTAGGATCGTTGGTATTTTAGGATCTGTATCACAAAGATCAAATTGCTCTCCAACCATTATCCCTCGGCTTTGAAGGGTTTGTGATACGGCCATACGCGCCAAGTCTTTCATATTATTATCAAGACTCAAGTGCGCAAGATAGATTCGTTTCGTATTATCTCCAACGACATCACTCATGGCTAATGCCGCATCTTCATTAGAAACATGGCCGACATCGCTTAAAATTCTTCGTTTGATGTTCCAAGGGTATCTTCCCATCCTCAGCATTTGGACATCATGATTGGATTCAAACACGTATACATCCGCGTTTGAAATAATTCCTTTCATTCGATCGCTCACATAACCTGTATCTGTAATCAAGACCAGCTTTTTTCCCGCATGATGGAAGACATAAAACATTGGCTCAGCTGCGTCATGAGAAACGCCAAAGGATTCAATCTCCACCGATCCGAAGCTCTTCACCGTTTCCGTATTAAAAACGAATTTTTGCTCAGTGGGAACGGCACCCACTAAGTTTTCCATCGCATGCCATGTTTTTTCATTTGCAAACACGGGCAATTTGTATTTACGGGCAAGAATTCCTACCCCTTTAATATGATCGCTGTGCTCGTGGGTGACAAAAATGCCTGACAGCTTACTGATATCACGGTCAATTTGTTGAAAAAGCAGTTCCATTTGCTTTCCGCTAAACCCGGCATCGACTAAAAAGGAGTGTTCGTCTGATTCTACATAAAGAGCATTCCCTGTACTCCCACTTGCCAGGATACTATATCGTAATGACATTCTATTCACTCCACACTTATTTTTTCATCACTGTTAAATTGGATAATTTGGCCCTCAAAGGCATTAACAAAAAGGTCATCCTTATCGTTCACCACAAAGTGCCAGGTTGGTGCCAGCACTTTAGATGCTGATAACTTAATCAATGTCGAATAGCCAAGCTCCACCTTGGTTATTTTGCTTTTTGGTTTAAGTTCACCCTTTTGGTACAAGGTTTCAATAGCCTTCAATGGAGGAAGGATTTCTTCTTTGGATGCCAATTTTTGAACTTCATCTAAATAGGTTTGTTGATAGGAAACAATTTGATGATCAGCATTTAATGTAAAAGTAATCATCCCGCTAATATTTTTAAATAAAGGGAAATTTTCATAATGCTGATAATACGTGATCGTGTTCTTTTTATCACTTTTCTCCCAATACTGATAATGATCGCCATAAGGCACATTGCCCTTTAGAAAATTAGTCAGCTCCGCCGGCTCAAATTTTTCACTAATCTGATAGGGCTTTTCTAACGTAACGAGCAGGGTTGTCCCATCATCCTTAGTAATGACTTCTCCCTTTACCTTGGCTAAGTCTGACTTAGAAAAGACCTTTGCTTTTGCACTTAAGTATTGTGCCTTAATCTGTGTTTTAGGAAGGTCTATATATTGAATTTCATCATTTTTCAATTTTTCCTCAAAGGAGGTTTCTGTTATCACTTCATACTTATTGGCATCACGGATTTTCATGAATTGAAACAGCAAATACACATCTAAAATTAAAAACGTAAGGATAAAAATGGTTTTTATCTTACTCCAATCCATGCTTTAATCCCCCCAGATCTTCCATCGTAATCTGTCCCCATGTTTTATCATAGCGATAGAACCAGGCCGGTTCTAAGAGGATTACTTTGCTTTCTTGCGAATCCACTTCCATTCGATAACCTAACACTAAATCTTCCAGCAACTCAGGCTTAAAGTTCTTCTTATTTTGCAAGAATTTCAAGGCATCATGGCCAGAGGGGCGTGACACTTTTTGCATTTCAGCGGTAAGTCGCAGCTCTAGTTCTATGTTGGGACGGACGTAACTGCTAATCTCATTTCTTCCCCAAACCTCTGCTATTTCAGAAAGACCGTTAGGATTAAAGACCGGATAGCCGTCATTGGTATATAGACGGAATATCACGTTACTATGGTAATCGTTCTTAGACACATAACGAAATGGATCCGTCCAACCTCCGTGCTCATTGACAAAATCAATACTCCTCTTTACAAGGCCATAGGAACTGTCTATATAATCATCATCTGCCGTCGGGTTGACATAAGAGAGCATATTCGTATTGTAGTTAATCGTCATTTTACTAGAGTCATTATTATATTCTTCACCTTGAGGCAGAAGACTTTTTTGGACAAAGCTTGGGTCACTGAAAAGAGCCTCTTTAAATTCCTCAGAATTAAGAGTTTTTGGCAAATATTTATAGGTCATCATTTCTGTTTCTTCCTCAGGCAGGAAAATCGTTCGATTACTGGATGCATTATAAGCAAAATACTTCGGAAGCCGAGTTGCATTTTTGAAAAAATCACGATTTAAAGCACTAATATTTGCTGCCGATATATGACTCATATACACCTGCTGATTTTCTGTGGAAATAAAATAAACAATCCCACTTTCGTTTCCGGAAAGGGCAACATTAATAATAATCCGATTAAAGTTAAAGGCAGGTATCTTCTTTTGTTCAATCTTTAAGACACTCCGATATAATTCAATAGGAACCTCTCCGGGAAACATAATCTCAACATTTCCTGCTTCATGTGAAATATCATTAAGCTTACCGACTTTATCAGTGTGATTTTTCACATCCATAAAGGACCACTTGCTCATTTCTCTCACAAGCTTGTCCAGTTCATCGGTATTATTCGTACCATAGTGCTCGTCCTTAACATGATAAAGTACACGATCAGGACGGATTATTTTTTGCACTTCCTGCTTTTCACTTAACGTAACTTCAGCCACATTCGGACTGCTATCCAGTTCTTCATAATTGGGCTGATAGGTCCAAAGGTTCCATGTCAAAAAGATGCTGATGAGCACCAAAATGGTTAAAATAATCGATTTGCTATTTTCATATTTCATGACCATTCATCCTCTTCAGTAGGCTCATATGGCAAAGCAAAAGAAATGGTCGTGCCTTTTCCCTCTTCGCTAGTTGCCCAAATGTTCCCTCCATGGGCATGAATAATTTCCTTGGCAATCGCCAGACCTAAACCTGTTCCACCCATTTTTCTCGCCCGTGCTTTATCAACTCGATAAAAACGGTCAAATATTTTTCCCACGCTCTCTTTTGGAATTCCCACTCCTTGGTCCGAAACACTGACAAATATAACTCTTTCTTTTATTTCAATTGAAAATGTAACAGTTCCGCCCTCAGGTGAATATTTCAAGGCATTAGAAATAATATTGTAGAGAACTTGAGTCATTTTATCCTCATCGATTTCAACAAAAATCACATCATCCGGTAACACCCGTTTAAACGTTACATTTTGTTCTTTTGCGACCTCAAAGCGGTCAATAATTCGATGATAGAAATCAACAAAATTAACCCATTCCACCTTCATTCGATAATCGGTACTATCCATTTTTGAGAGTGTCAATAAGTCGTTAACGAGACGGATCATTCGCTCGGTTTCTGTTCTCGTGACATCTAAAAAGTTCGGAGCGATTTCTTCATCCTTCCAGGCTCCATCGACTAGTGCCTCAAGATAACTGCGCATCGTTGTCAATGGAGTTCTCAATTCATGGGAAACATTTGCGACAAATTCTCTCCGTTCTGCATCAACCTTTTCCTGTTCGGTAATATCATGAAGGACACAAATAAGGCCATTGACAAAGCCAGTTTCTTTTTGGATGACAGAAAAATTAGCGCGAAGAATGTATTTTTCCTTCTTCGTACTATAATCCAAAATTAATGAATCAGACTCTTCCAAAAGGTCTTCAAATGTATTGGTATCATCTAAATCAAGCAGCGAAACAATCGGTTGGGACAGGACTGTTTCACGTGAAACATTCAACATTTCGGCTGCAGGCTCATTGATCAAAATGACTCGGCCTCTTCGGTCCGTTGCAATTACGCCGTCAGTCATATAGGAAAGAACAGAGGAGAGCTTTCTGCGTTCTCCTTCGGTCATCGCTTGAGCTTCCTGCAGCTTTTTCGTTAAATTGTTAAACGCAACAGCAAGCGTTCCGATTTCGTCATTCCCATAGACTTTAACCTTACGCGAGAAGTTTCCCTTTGCCATAGCCATTGCCTGTTTCTTCATGTCGGCAATCGGTCTTGTAATCGTTTGAGCCAGTAAAATTCCCAATAAAGCAGTAATCGAGAGCGCAATAGCCGTCCCCGTTGCAAATATTCGATTGATCGTTTTCATTTGTTCAAAAACACTTTCAACCTTTGCGACAAGATAAATGGCACCAATCACTTTTTTGCCGGACTTTATTGGGGTGGAGAGGACCCAGGTTCGATGACCGGTTTTATCAATCAGAATCGCACTTTGGTCTTCTTCCAACACCATAGATTGTTTGATTCTCAATTCTGTTGTCCGTTGTCCAACCATTGCCTGATTTCCAGGCAATGAAGTGCCTAAAATTTTAAGGGAACGATTTTCAATTACCCTTACTTCAGAAATATCCCCGGCATCAAAATCTCTGAGGATTTTTTTTATATCCTCCTCAAGTGAAGGGTCCTCGGGTGCTCTTTGCTTCTCCATTTCCTCCCGAACATTGTAAGCTAACAAGTTCACACGTTCTTTTAACGAAGTTTGAAAATTGGTCCTTAACGTTTCTTCCAACTGTCTGACAAAATAAACACCGATAATTTGCATCGCAACAAGAAGAAGCAGGACATATATAATGACAAATTTAACGTGTATGGAGCGAAAGAAACCAACTTTTTTCATTTTAAAAAATTACTCCTGTTCAGGATTTCGCAAATAATATCCTACCCCGCGACGTGTTACAATCCATGCGGGATGGCTTGGACTATCCTCAATTTTCTCTCGAAGCCGTCTGACAGTTACATCCACTGTTCGAACATCTCCGTAATAATCGTAGCCCCACACTGTTTGCAATAAATGTTCTCTGGTCATCACCTGACCGATATGCTTGGCCAAATAATATAACAATTCAAATTCGCGGTGTGTCAACTCAATGGTTTCACCACGCTTGGAAACGATATAAGCATCTGGATGAATAACAAGCGAACCAATTTCAACTTCATTGGTATCATTCTCTTCATCCGGTTGTGTAGTGATTTGCTGGTGGCGGCGCAAATTTGCCTTTACTCTAGCAATTAATTCTCTTGTACTGAATGGCTTCGTTACGTAATCATCAGCGCCTAACTCAAGTCCAAGGACCTTATCAATTTCTGAATCCTTTGCGGTCAACATAATAATCGGCATTTCATATTTTTTTCTAACTTCCCGGCACACTTCCATACCATCTTTTAAAGGAAGCATAATATCTAATAAAATTAAATCAGGCTGAATCTCTTCTACCAAACGCAATGCTTCGTTCCCATCATAGGCACAATAAACATCGTAGCCTTCTTTTTTTAGATTAAACTGTAAGATATCAGCAATTGGTTTTTCATCATCAACAACAAGAATTTTCTTTTCCATACCATTGCTCCTTTTTCAAAAAATTTAATTCAGAAGCCGCTAGAGGTCATACCTATTCTATTTTACTTTACCACTGTTCACGTCGAAATTCACCTATTTCAAGTATTTGTCATCTAGAAAAGGCAAAAAAGCCCCTAGTCGTAAAAACTAGGGACTTTTATTTTATCGTAAATAGGAAAGTGGGTTTTCCAGGCTACCGTTCTTATATACTTCAAAGTGTAAGTGGACGCCTGTAGCATCCCCGGTTGCTCCCATAATTCCAATCTGTGAACCCTTTGAAACCGTCTGTCCAACGTGGACATTTAAAGAGGACATATGACCATATAAGGTACGAAATCCATTTCCATGATCAATGATCACCTTATTACCATACCCATCACTCGTAAATCCTGCAGAAACAACAACACCGTTATCAGCTGCTAGAATGGCTTTGTTGCTAGGGCGTGCAATATCAATTCCCTTATGCATTTTTCCCCAGCGATAGCCCATTTCACTAGAAACATAACCGCCAACTGTCGGCCAGGCAAAGTTCCCTTCCCCGCGAGACGGTATCTCTTTTGTACCTTTTATAATAATATTATTAACAGGCTGTTTTAAGATTTGTTCCGATGTTTGATCCTTCTTTATGGTCATCCCATTTTGTTCAGAAATTTTGTAAGTTGCCAAACGCTCCCCATTTTGTCCTTCCTGTTGGACTCTTGTTTCACCCTTAGGCATAGATGCATCTTCAACCACTTGTTGGGCGAACGGAAGACCTTCACGTTGGTTAACCTCTTTTTCTACAATTACATCAACATATGGAGTTAGAATGGTAATATTTAATTGTTGGCCAATGTGTAACAGGCTGTCTGCTGTTAAACCAGGATTTAGCGTTAAGATTTTATCTACGGTTAATCCATTTTGAGAAGCAATCGTTTCAAGCACATCGCCTTCCTTAACGGTATATGCCTTTTGTTCAAGTGTCCCTTTTTGTAAATAAGTGGCTGCTTCATCAAGTGAAAGAATTTTGTCTGGCGCTACATTATTTTCTTCAATCGAAACCTCTTTAGATAGATGAACATCTAACAAACGAGTTTGATTTTCTTGCAGCGGTGTTAAATCTGCAGCATCATCTGACTTTTTGGCTTCTAACTCATGTAATTGATCTTCCGTAACATATTGTAATTCTAACTTATGAATGACATCATCAGCTGTCTTTTTACTATCCACATATACGACCGGCTTGCCGTCAATAACAATAGCGGCTGCCTCAGCCTTTAACTCAAGTGTATTTTTAAGCGTTTCCAAAGTTTCTTGGTTATTAACGGCAGTTTGGAAAACTCGCTCAGGTACAAATTGTACCTGCGATCCAAAATTGAAATCCAACCCATTTAAGGATTTTTTCATTGAATTTACTTTTTCAGATACAACTTGATTGACTGCTTCTTTATCGGTAACATTTCCTATATATGTACCATTAAGATAAACATGATAGATGGTAGTCGTTTTGGACGAAGTTGCCAAAGCAACCGGTCCATTACTGAACGCAACAACAGATGCAGCTAATACAGTTGCAGCGGTTGTTTTCAGCATTAAAAACTTTTTTGACTTTGAAGCCTTATTTAAAAAAAACATTTATTCCTCCTAAACCACGGTATATCCCTCTTAAACTATTAAAATTACTATATTAGGATTATCCAGAATTTTAGTCCTTTTATAATTTATCATAGTTTTCTTCAAAATAAATACTAGTTGCTGTAATGTAACACAAATGTATAATTGCTGACATTTTCCTACATTCTTGTTACATTTGTTAGTTATAAAACCCTTAAAAAATTCAAAATAAATAGGGTAAAATCCTTATCATATCAAGGTTCACACTAGTACTAGAGTAATAGGAATCAACATTACAAAATAGGACAAGTTTAGCAGTGGTTTGTAAAAAAAAGGGGGTTTTATTACATCTGCGTTACGGGGGCGGATGCAAAAAAGAAGCCTGCATAATTTACGGGCTTCTTTTTTTAGATGGCTCAGGACGGAATCGAACCGCCGACACAAGGATTTTCAGTCCTTTGCTCTACCGACTGAGCTACTGAGCCATATC
Source organism: Bacillus sp. JJ1764 (assembly GCF_036962145.1). Lineage (NCBI taxonomy): Bacteria > Bacillati > Bacillota > Bacilli > Caryophanales > Bacillaceae > Bacillus > Bacillus sp. JJ1764. The sequence continues at coordinate 29,174 of NZ_JBALNY010000110.1, forward strand.
TTTGTTTTTTATGTATAGTGGCGGTCTGGACGGGACTCGAACCCGCGACCTCCTGCGTGACAGGCAGGCATTCTAACCAACTGAACTACCAGACCAAATAATTAATGACAGTCAGCAAGGAAGCCGTCCTTGCCGGCTACTTGCCGACCATCAAATGCCGATGACCCCTACGGGATTCGAACCCGTGTTACCGCCGTGAAAGGGCGGTGTCTTAACCGCTTGACCAAGGGGCCATTTTTATGAAAATGGTGAGCCATGAAGGACTCGAACCTTCGACCCTCTGATTAAAAGTCAGATGCTCTACCAACTGAGCTAATGGCTCGTACTATTTTTGCCGCCCTATCGTGGCGACGTTTTTTATAATATCATGGATCCTATGTTTATGGCAATAGTTTTTTAAAAAAATTTAATTTTAGAAGACGTTTAAGGTTTTTCAGATGTTATCTTAGGGGGAATTATGGCTCTGCAGTCTTCCTTCTCGCATTACTTTTTTTTAAAGTAATTTAATCTACTATGTTTTTTTAAACTGCTTTTTCAGGAACGTAGAGACCCTCTATATTCCTCCTTTTCACACTGTAACTGCTTTTTCGGGAACGTAGAGACCCTCTATATTCCTCTTTTCATACTGCAACTGCTTTTTCAGGAAC
>NZ_JBALNY010000110.1:29981-63691 GCF_036962145.1 Bacillus sp. JJ1764
ACTGCTTTTTCTGGAACGTAGAGACCCTTTATATTCCTCTTTTCACACTGCTACTGCTTTTTCGGGAACGTAGGGACCCTCTATATTCCTCTTTTTCTCCTGTGCCTGCTTTTTCAAGAACGTAGAGCCACTCTATATTCCTCTTTTCACACTCCGACTGCCTTTTCAGGAACGTAGGACGCCTATAGCTCCTTGTGGCCACACTAATCTAAAAAGCCCCCAAATTAAGGGGGCTCCACAATAGCATTACACCTGTCTCCAAGGATTGCTAACCACGTTCGTTTGATTGCGGTCCGGGCCGACTGAGAACGTCGATAAAGGAATGCCTGTTAGTTGTGATACTCTTTCTAGATAATGGCGTGCATTTTCTGGAAGTTCATCCAAAGACTTGCAGCCAGTAATGTCTTCCTTCCAGCCTTGCAATTCTTCATAAATCGGCTCACATTGTGATAAGATCTTTAGGTTTGCCGGATACTCTGTGATAACCTCGCCATTATAGCGGTATGCGGTACAAATTTTCAACGTTTCAATTCCAGTCAATACATCGATGGAGTTGAGGGACAAATCAGTCAATCCACTAACGCGGCGAGAGTGACGGACAACCACGCTGTCAAACCAGCCAACACGACGTGGGCGTCCAGTGGTAGTTCCATATTCACGGCCAACCTCACGAATTTGATGGCCAATCTCATCGTGCAGCTCGGTAGGGAATGGACCATCACCAACACGAGTGGTATAGGCCTTACAAACACCAACGACATGAGTGATTTTGGTTGGACCTACACCTGAACCAATGGTGACTCCTCCAGCCACTGGGTTAGACGATGTAACAAAAGGGTAGGTACCTTGGTCGATATCGAGCATAACACCTTGGGCGCCTTCAAATAGCACTCGACGGCCTTCGTCTAATGCATCATTCAAGACAACGGATGTGTCACAGACATATTGTTTAATTTGTTGGCCATATTCATAGTACTCATCTAGAATGTCTTCTTTTTTAAAGCCTTCTGTTTCATAAATACGCTCAAATAAGCGGTTTTTCTCAGCAAGGTTTCGATCCAACTTTTCTTCAAAAATTTCACGGTCAAGCAAGTCGGCAATCCGGATGCCTATGCGTGCAGCTTTATCCATATAAGCAGGGCCGATTCCTTTTTTTGTTGTTCCAATCTTATTGTCGCCTTTGCTTGCTTCTTCCACTTCGTCTAATTTTAAATGATACGGGAGAATGACATGAGCACGGTTGCTGATGCGCAGATTGTCTGTGCTAACTCCTTTTTCATGTAAATAAGCCAGCTCTTTAATGAGTGCCTTCGGATCCACAACCATCCCGTTTCCGATGACGCAAATTTTTTCCTTATAAAAAATTCCAGATGGAATCAAATGAAGTTTGTAGGTTTCTCCGTTGAATTTAATTGTGTGGCCGGCATTGTTGCCTCCTTGATAACGAGCAACAACTTCTGCATTTTCTGAAAGGAAATCTGTTATTTTTCCCTTTCCTTCGTCTCCCCATTGTGTACCAACTACAACTACTGATGACATGAAAGGCACCTCCGAAAATTAAACTTAAATTTGCTATCTTAATTATTTCCTCTCATAGTTTACCAAGTTTTTATGGAAAAAGTCAATAAAACACGAACATTTAATATTACTATAGTAAAATATGTTCGTAAAAATAGTTAACTGCTACTCTAGTTTTTTGCAAAAAAAAGAAGCCAATCCCAATTAGGTTGACTTCTTATGCTCCTGGAGGAGCCATAGAATCCTCAAAGCGTCTCTCTAAATTTACAAATTTATTATATTCCTTTACAAAGGCTAATGAAACAGTACCAGTCGGACCATTACGTTGTTTAGCAATAATGATTTCAATAATGTTTTTGTTCTCTGACTCTTTGTCATAATAGTCATCACGGTAAAGGAAGGCAACGATATCGGCATCTTGCTCGATACTACCTGATTCACGTATATCTGACATCATTGGTCGTTTATCTTGACGCTGTTCCACACCACGGGATAGCTGGGAAAGAGCGATGACCGGCACTTGCAGCTCACGAGCCAACTGTTTAAGGGCACGGGAAATTTCCGACACTTCCTGCTGACGGTTTTCTCCAGGGCGGCCGCTACCTAAAATCAACTGCAAATAGTCAATTAAAATCATGCCTAATCCGTGTTCTTGCTTTAAACGACGGCACTTAGCCCGAATATCATTGATCCGCACACCAGGAGTATCATCGATAAAAATTCCGGCACCAGCCAGGCTGCCCATCGCCATCGTAAGCTTACCCCAATCCTCATCCGTAAGCGAACCTGTACGCAGTCTCTGGGCATCTATATTGCCCTCAGCGCACAGCATACGCATAACCAACTGCTCCGCGCCCATCTCAAGACTAAAAATGGCAACATTTTCTCCCGCTTTAACTGCTACGTTTTGGGCAATATTTAAAGCAAAGGCAGTTTTACCAACAGAAGGACGGGCGCCGACAATGATTAAATCATTTCGCTGGAACCCTGCGGTCATTGTATCAAGCTCCACAAATCCTGTCGGGATCCCGGTAATATCACCAACGCGGTTATTTATTAGTTCAATATTGTCATAAGTACGAACTAAAACATCTTTAATGTTATGGAAAGCACCGGCATTTTTCCGTTGTGCTACTTCCAGAATGCTTTTTTCTGCTTCACTTAAGACAGCTTCTACTTCATCCTCGCGAGTATAACCGTCAGTAGCGATAGTAGTCGCCGTTCGTATTAATCTTCTAAGCAATGACTTTTCTTCTACAATTCTAGCATAATACTCAATATTCGCAGCAGTCGGCACAGCTCCAGCTAATTCTGTTAAATAGCTGACACCACCGGTATCCTCAATAAGTTTAGCGGCAGATAGCTCTTCCGTGACGGTCACAAGGTCAACTGCTTTACCTTCGTCATTTAGCTTCAGCATGACATTAAAAATCTTTTGATGGGAAGCACGGTAAAAATCCTCAGGAATTAAAATTTCCGATGCCAAAGTAAGCGAAGATGGTTCTAGAAAGATAGCCCCTAAAACTGCTTGTTCGGCCTCAATATTTTGTGGCGGCATACGATCTGCAAATAAATCACTCATTTTATGGAAAACCTCCTATCGTTTAAGAGGATCAGATTATCAAAAGGAAAGAAAAAAGTGACCAGATTCATCCGATCACATTTTACTATCTACGATTTATATTCTATCACGATTATTTGATATTTGAACTGGCAAATTTTATTTTACTTCCATTACATGGACAGTAAGGGTCGCCGTAACATCATGATGGAGCTTTACAGGAACCTTGGTATGTCCAAGTGTACGGATCGCTTCAATCTCCATTTTGCGCTTATCAATTTTAATTCCATGCTTTTTTTGCAGTTCTTCTGCAATTTGTTTTGTTGTAATCGAGCCGAACAGTCTACCGCCTTCTCCGGCTTTTGCTGTTAACTCGACTGTTGTTTGGTCTAGAGTTAATTTGAGTTTCTTTGCTTCTTCCAATTCTTCAGCAGCTTCTTTTTCTTGTTTTTTCTTCTGAGCATCCAAAGAACTCATATTTGCAGTTGTTGCCTCAACAGCCAAACCTTGTTTTAGTAAAAAGTTATGAGCATAGCCATCAGCTACATTTTTAATTTCGCCTTTTTTTCCTTTACCTTTTACATCTTTAAGAAAAATTACTTTCATTCTTTATTACTCCCTTCCAAATAATCATCAATTGCCTGTTTTAATTGTTGTTCCACCTCAGAAATGGTCAGTCCAGATAACTGAGTGGCTGCATTCGTTAAATGCCCTCCGCCCTGAAGGCTTTCCATAATGACCTGGACATTGATATTTCCAAGTGATCTAGCACTTATTCCAATGATGCCTTCATTACGCTTCGAAATGACGAAAGAGGCAAGTACATCTTCCATCGTCAGCAATGTATCCGCTGCTTGAGCTATGATTACTTGATCATTAATATCCATTTCGCCGCCTCTGGCAATTGCAATTCCATCCCGATAAAAAGTGACGGATTCAATTAATTTTGCCCTTTTTATATATGTATCCACGTCTTCTCTTAAAAACTTTTGAACGAGAACGGTATCAGCACCATGGGCTCTTAAATAAGAAGCAGCGTCAAATGTTCTTGAACCAGTCCTTAGCGTAAAACTTTTCGTATCCACAATAATCCCTGCTAACAGGGCAGTTGCTTCAACTACTTCTATTTTACTGCGTTTTGGTTGATATTCCAAAAATTCTGTAACAAGTTCTGAAGTAGAAGAGGCATAAGGCTCCATATAGACAAGTAACGGGTTATGAATAAAGTCCTCGCCTCTTCTGTGATGATCAATGACGACAACATGGTCAATTTTATTTAGTAGCCGTTCTTCCATCACAAGGGAAGGTTTATGTGTATCAACAATCACCAGCAATGTTTTATCAGTGGATATTTCAATTGCCTCTTCGGGTCCAATGAAACGGGAATAGAGCGTCTCCTGATTGCGGATTTCATCCATTAACCGTCGTACACCACTTTCCATTTCCTGCTGATTGACGACAATATAGGCATCCTTCTGGTTCATTTGGGCCACTTTATAAATCCCAATACTAGCTCCAATGGAATCCATATCAGGATTTTTATGCCCCATTATTATCACTTTGTCGCTTGCCAAAATTAAATCTTTAATGGCATGGGCAATTACACGTGCTCGGACCCTGGTCCGTTTTTCAATTGGATTTGTTTTTCCACCGTAAAATTTCACTTTTCCATTGGGGAATTTAATCGCAACCTGATCCCCGCCTCTACCTAATGCTAAATCAAGGCTAGATTGGGCAAGACTCCCCAACTCCGGCAAGGATAGTACACCTGTCCCCACACCGATACTTAAGGTAAATGACACATTTTGTTTCGAAGTCATTTCTCTTACATCATCAAGAATTGTAAACTTATTTTTTTCAAGCTGATGAAGAATTCCTTCATTAAAAACAGCAATAAACCGTTCTGAAGAAACACGCTTCAAAAAGATTCCGTTATCATTTGCCCACTTATTCAATATGGATGTTACCAAGTTATTAATGCTGCCGCGCATTTGGTCATCCATTCCTTGAGTCAGGTCATCATAATTATCTAAAAAGATTGTGGCAATGACGGTACGTTCATCCTGATACATTTTTTCAATCTCAGCCTGCTCGGTCACATCAAAAAAGTAGAGGAGCCGCTCCTCACGTTTATGAATGACTCGGAACTTTCGGTCATGAAGAGTGATAATTTCTGTATCTGATTCTTGTTTAATGACTGGAATTAAATGATCTGCAACATCATAGATGGATCTGCCCACAAGCATATCTTCATCGAAACAGGAGAGCAAGTAGGGATTCGTCCATTCAATATAGTACTCATCATTAATTAGCATAATCCCAATCGGCAGCTCCAACAGGGCTTCCTCACCGACTTTTTTTACCCGATAGGAAAGAGTTGAGATATACTCCTCCATTTCCTTCCTTTGCCGCTGTTCAATGACAAACATATAATACAGAGGGAAAAGCATTAATAAAAGACCAGCAAGGCTTAATATCCGATTATATAGAAATAGGATAATAAGCAGTACCACTGTAACGCCTACTAACCCATAAAAAGGATAACGAATAGACCGCTTTTCTAAAAATGCCGGCATTGTTTCAGCTCCTAAAACCAGTAGTGATTACTCTTTTTTCTCGAACCTTTTTCGTAAATCAAAACCTAAATCAATTATACCTAATATCCCTATAATATAAAGAAAAATTGGAACGATAAATGCAAGAATTGCCAACGTAATGGATACACCCTTTGACATTCCCTTTAAGTCAAAGAAGAAAAACAATAAGGTGTATCCTTGGAAAATCATAAGAAACTGTAAGATGTATGTAAGGTTGATTAATGCTGCATATAAAAACGTCCCTTGATGAGGATTAAGAATAATGCTTGCTGCCAAGGTAATCAAAAGGTACCATAGGATACTTTTAGGCAGCTTCACATCCTTTAACGAACTCCACATCCCGACTTGAATTCCAAATCTCTTTATAATTGGGAAAGACACTAATTGAATAATGAGTACAAAAAATAAAGATCCAATCACAAATAAAGTAGGAACTAATGTATTTAAAAGTGATAATGCATGATTAAACTGTTCAATTGTTTTATCTGCCTGCGCACCCTGTCCTAGTTTTTTCAGCATCTCTGCCGACATATTGATGGATTCCTGCAATGCTTTTATGGATTCTTGAATAATATCCATATGAAAAAATACAACCGTGACCGCATAGATTCCTATAATATTTACTAAAAAGACAAGGGTACTGGCTACTGAAATGGTGATTCTGCTTTTTTTTCTTTGAATTAAAAATCCCATAACTGCACCGGTTGTAGCAAAAGGTAAGGCAATGGGAAGGGCTTGAACGGATCCCACTATTAGTGAAATGAGAATAGACGCGACAACAAAAACTGCGCTCCATTTCCAATCATTTTTTGCAGCAAACATGATAAATGGAATAGCTATGAAGAAATTTACAATCATTCCTAACAACGGAATGTAAATTGTTATTAATAAAAGGACAGCAAAGATGGCTAAAAGCATAGCTCCTTCTGTCAGCTTACGGGCATTTTTCATTATTCCACCCCTAAATAAAACCTTTTCTACTTAATTTTCACTACTATAAGATGACTATACCATCATATAAAGAAAAGGCAGCAGGGAAGTACCCGACTGCCTTTTCGTCTATAATCTCTGCCTGTGATTATTCACCTGCAACAAATGGTAATAATGCCATTTGACGCGCACGTTTGATAGCAACTGTTAATTTACGTTGATATTTAGCGCTAGTTCCAGTTACACGACGTGGTAAAATTTTACCGCGCTCAGAGATGAATTTTTTTAGTAAATCAACATCTTTATAATCGATGCGAGTGATTCCGTTTGCTGTGAAATAGCAAACTTTACGACGTTTAGCACGTCCGCCTTTACGTCCTCCTGCCATGGAAATTCCCTCCTTTATAATTTAAAATGACCGTTCATAAGTTTACTTAGAACGGAAGATCATCGTCAGAAATGTCGATTTGACCGCTTCCTGCAAATGGATCTTCATCCATCCTCGTAAACCCTTTATTTTGGTTTTGGCGTTGATTCTGATTACCGCCGCCTCCATAAGGAGATCCTTGGGGTTCCCTTGGTGGTGCGCCGAAATAATCATTGTCGCTTCTATTGCCAGATGCACTTTTAGGCTCTAAAAACTGCACACTTTCAGCCAATACTTCTGTCACATATACACGTTTTCCGTCTTGACCTTCGTAGTTGCGAGTTTGAATTCGTCCATCGACGCCTGCCAAACTACCCTTTTTCAGGAAGTTGGCTACATTTTCAGCAGGCTTTCGCCAAACAACACAATTAATAAAGTCTGTTTCGCGTTCACCCTGCTGATTTGTAAAGGTGCGATTAACGGCTAGAGTAAAAGTTGCCACTGCAACACCGCTTGGCGTATAACGCAATTCTGGATCTTTCGTTAAACGACCAACCAGTACGACACGATTTAACATCAGAATCAACTCCTTTTCTGCATGAACGTTTCACGTGAAACACTCAATGCGGATTGTATATCAATTAAGCTTCTTGTTTAATTACGATATGACGAATGATATCTTCGTTGATTTTAGCAAGACGAGCAAATTCTTGAACTGCTGCAGACGAAGATGTCGTTTTAACGATTTGGTAGTATCCGTCACGGAAATCATTGATTTCGTAAGCAAGACGGCGTTTACCCCAATCTTTTGTTTCAGCTGCTTCCGCGCCATTGTCAAGAAGAATAGTGTTGAAACGTTCAACTAAAGCCTTTTTTGCTTCATCTTCAATATTTGGACGGATGATGTACATGATTTCGTACTTATTCATCACTGTCACCTCCTTTTGGTCTAAGCGGCCCGATTCTGGGCAAGGAGCAATTATTCATTACTCACAAGTTGAAATTATAACATAGTTATTTAAGAAAAGCAATGTCCAGTCAAAATAGGAAAAAGCAGGCCCTTATGAACCTGCTTCCCATAAATTAGACGTTAAAACGGAAATGCATAACGTCGCCGTCTTTTACTTCGTATTCTTTACCTTCTAGTCTGACTTTTCCTGCTTCTTTGGCAGCAGTGTAGCTTCCTGCAGCAAGGAGGTCATCATATGATACAGTTTCTGCGCGAATGAATCCACGCTCGAAGTCAGAGTGAATGACCCCTGCACATTGTGGTGCCTTCATGCCTTTTTTAAAGGTCCAAGCACGCACTTCCTGAACACCCGCTGTAAAATAAGTGGCTAAGCCCAGTAAGGTGTAGGCTGCACGAATAAGCTGATCAAGCCCTGATTCTTCGATACCAAGCTCTTCAAGGAACATTTGCTTTTCTTCCCCTTCAAGCTCCGCAATTTCCTCTTCAATTTTGGCACAAATCACAATAACTTTGGCATCTTCTTTATCTGCATATTCACGAACCTTTTGAACATATTCATTTTCAGATGAATTAGCCACATCATCCTCACTAACATTAGCTACATATAGAACTGGCTTAATTGTTAAGAGATGTAAACCTTTTACAAGTTTCATTTGTTCATCCGTAAATTCTACTGCTCGTGCTGGTTTTTCTTCTTCGAAAGCAGAACGAAGCAACGAAAGAACCTCAAATTCAGCAGCCGCTTCTTTATCCTTTTGTTTAGCTAGTTTTTCAACACGGCCAATACGTTTTTCGACTGATTCCATATCTGCAAGGATTAATTCTAGATTAATCGTTTCGATATCAGAAATAGGATCGACTTTACCGGAAACATGGGTAATATTTTCATCTGCAAAACAACGGACTACCTGACAAATCGCATCTACTTCACGAATATGGGAGAGGAATTTGTTTCCTAATCCTTCACCTTTGCTGGCACCCTTCACAATACCGGCAATATCGGTAAATTCAAATGCAGTCGGGACCGTCTTTTTTGGCTGAACCAATTCGGTTAATTTTTGTAGACGATGGTCCGGAACCTCTACGATCCCAACGTTAGGGTCAATGGTACAAAATGGATAGTTTGCGGATTCCGCGCCTGCTTGGGTAATTGCATTAAATAAAGTAGATTTACCAACGTTCGGCAAACCAACAATCCCTGCTGTTAAAGCCATTCACGTTCACTCCTTAAAAAATAAATATATCTATATAAAAAAACATATATCAATAGACAAGTCTTTCACAATTATAGGCATTTGTCGGTAAAAAAACAAGGAAATTTACAGGCGGACATAAAGAATGACTGATACCAAAACGGCATCAGTCATTTGATTTTTCGAGATTGACCAAGCAGTCATATAATGTACTGCCGAGGCCATTATCAGATTCCTGGCTAGAAGTCAGGTTATTGACTGAACCGCCGTATCTTTTCCAAATTCCCTCATCAATATTAATGGTGTTAGGATGTGCTTTTAATAAAATCGAAACCTGTCCTTTCACTTCACTGCGGTCATTCCATACCCTCACGGCATCACCATCATTCAGCCCTAACTGCTCTGCAATATTCGGAGCAATTTCTACTTTCAGTTTTACATTCCCCTTTAATATTGGATAATTTTGAGAGTGATTAGAACGCAAAGGATGAATGGTCAGTAAACTATATGGATATTTCTCGGCTCGTTTGGAATTAGACCACTTAGATTCATCTGGAACCGCTAATGTCAACAGCCCTGACTTTCCTTTCGATTGCCCAATAAGAGAGGTAAATTCATATTTTCCGGATGGTGTAGGAAACTGATAATCCTGCCAAGGAATTTTATGAACCGGTAATTCCATAGTAGAGTGCGCTTTTAATATTTCCAAGGTGATACCATGTTTCTCTAACGGCTTGAGTGTCATCTTTAACCAGTCTTCTCTAGAAAAATTAAAATCCTGTTCAAATCCCAACCGTTTTGCTAACTGTCTCCAGATCCATAAATCAGATTTAGCCTCACCGGGGGCCTCGGCTAATTTAGGTCCATAATTCACGTAATGATGATACATCGAAGAATAATAGAAATCCTCTTCTTCAAAAGCAGTAGTAGTGGGGAGGACATAGTCTGCTAACTTTGCCGTGTCTGTCATATATTGCTCGATCACTACCAGTGTTTCAACCGATGAGAATGCTCTCTCGACCACAGCAGAATCGGGAACTTGCGTAACCGGGTTACCGCATGTCACGATAATCATTTTAATTGCAGGATCGACAACTTCCAAGACACCTTCTGCTTGCTTCATGATGGAAAACTGGCGATGTGCTGTCCGTTTATTCACTGCTGTTAATTCATCAAAAGCAAAGCTTTGTCCCACTTGGAGGTTGGCATAATTTGCTCCGCCGCCGGCAACGCCAATATTACCGCTTACGGCAACTAAAGCGTCGATCAGACGAATAGTGTTACCGCCGTTTTTATACCGCTGCAGGCCTAACCCCATATAAGTTGCCGTTGGTTTATCAGCATATAGATAAGCTAATTTTGTCATTATTTCACTTGGAACTTCCGTCATTTTACTAATTTCTTCTAGAGAAGTTTTGTTTAGAAGTGAAAGGAGGTCTGGAAATCCATAAGAATATTGTTCGATAAACCGGCGATCCTCTAAACCAAGTCGAAGCATTTCTTTCATGATACCTGCAGCCAGTAAACCATCCATACCGGGTTTAATGGAAATATACTCATCTGCTATTTTTGCTGTTGCGTTATAGATTGGGTCAATTACATAGAGCTTGGCACCCTGTTTCTTGGCTTCCAGCAGCTTTTCATAAAAATGCATATTGGTTCTAGAAACATTTCTTCCCCATATAACAATGTTTTTACTGTTGTAAATATCATTAGGCTCATGACTCCAAGCATTACCGAAATCCCATTTTTGCGCCTCAATGCCTGATCCCCAACATAAGGATCCGTAAAGCTCCGTCACACCGCCATAACAATTAAAAAAGCGTTGATCAAGGTTTTTTAAGATGCCATTGTTTGCATAATCATGACTGTGCATGACTGCTGTTGTACCATACTTTTCTTTTATTTCTTGTAGTTTGGCAGCAATTTCATCAAGCGCCTTTTCCCAGGAAATCTGTACAAACCTTCCGTTTTCCTTTTTCAGAGGGTGCAGCAAGCGTTCTGGAGAATTAGCCCTTGTTTCCAGCATTCTTCCGCGGCCACAGATTTTCCCCTGGGTAATTGGATGTGTTGGATCTCCATCAACTTTCACTACTTTGTCATTCTCTACTGTTACCAAAAATCCACAGCTGTCCCAGCAATTTAATGGACATGCCGCTTTTTTTACAGTTGCCATTCTCTTGACCCCCAAAAAAAAGTCATTCTATATCTAGATTTCTAAAAAGGATAATACATTTTTTAAAAAAAGAAGCATGAAATTATTCCTCATGCTTCACTAAAATCTTCTTCATTTTCCTTGAGAATTCTCTCCTTGGGATTAACACACTATGCCCGCAGCCTTCGCATTTAATTCGAATATCCATACCCATGCGAATGATTTTCCACCGATTGGCTCCACATGGATGCTGTTTTTTCATCTCAACTACGTCATTTAATCCATATTCCTTTTCTTCCATCACTGCCCCTCCTCTATACATTCAATCCTTTCGATTGTTCACCTTCACGTGCAAAAGTGACCAGTCTTGGATACGGAATTTCAATTCCATGTTCGTCTAAATGCATCTTAACATCCCGACGAATTTTCCTTGCAACAGCAAATTGCTTCATTGGCTGTGTTTCGGCAACTATTCGTAAAATTACTTCTGAAGGTCCTAAATTTTGAATTCCCAGCAAAGCTGGTTTTTCCACTAATTCATCATACTGGTCCTGCATATGTTCAAGTAATTCCTCAATTACCTTTTCTGCCTTTTCGATATCCTCTTCATAAGCTATTCCCACATCTACAACAGCAATACTATTATTCAAGGAAAAATTTGTAACTTGGGTAATACTGCCGTTAGGAAGAATATGAATTTCACCTGTCCAATTTTTAAGTTTTGTCGTTCTTAAGCCAATAGCCAAGACGTCTCCTTCAAATTGTCCTACCCGAATATGATCCCCTACAGAAAATTGATCCTCAAAAATGATAAAGAAACCAGAAATAATGTCCTTCACTAGACTTTGTGCTCCAAAACCTACTGCTAAACCGATGATTCCTGCTCCAGCAATGAGCGCCTTTACATCAATTCCTAGCACAGAGAGGACCATCATAAACGCAATAAAGTACACCACATATGAAAGAACATTATCTAGCAGCTTTAATAAGGTTCCCTCTCTTCTTTCATTTGTCCTAAGGGGGGAAATTTCTCTGATTTTAAAAATGTTATGGATCATCAGTTTCCCGATTCTAATTAAAATATTGGCAATTATAATTATAGCAAATATTTTTAAAAGCCCTTCACCTAAATTCAACCATGTATCTTCATTTTGGAATTTGTCGACGATCTTCTTTATTCCTTTTTCTGTTAAAGTCATGGGAAACCCCTTCCTTCTACCCACTATAAAATCAAATCTATTTTAACAAATTTCATGGCCTACCACGTAGCATTATGATTTTTCCATTTTCTATCAACGACTATGTATAGATTTTCAAAATTTTCCGTATACTATTTAAAAAACGCACTTGAGATGAGTTTAGGAGTGGACGGTATGAATTTAAAAGCAGGTTTTTTTAATAGAAAAGATCAAAACCGGATTTCCCATGATGAGGAATTTGCTGCAGAAAATCTTGCAACTCAAATTTTATCCTCCATTCCAAAAGTGACAAGACGCCCTATTGTATTTGTATGCATTGGTACTGACCGTTCAACTGGTGACTCGCTTGGGCCACTTGTCGGAACTCTATTGGAAGAGAAAAAATTAAAAGCATTTAATGTATACGGAACATTAGATGACCCCATTCACGCTGTGAATTTAGCAGAAAAACTTTCTCAGATTCATGCTATGCATCTCAACCCGTATCTTATTGGAATTGATGCTTGCTTGGGGCAGGTAAAGAATGTTGGGGTTATTCAAATTGGTAATGGGCCAGTCAAACCTGGTGCTGGAGTAAATAAGGAATTGCCTGAGGTTGGAGATATACATATTACTGGAATTGTTAATGTTGGGGGCTTTATGGAGTTTTTCGTCTTGCAAAACACACGTTTAAATCTTGTTATGAAAATGGCTAGGACCATTGCCAATGGGATTCATCATGCCAGCCTTCTTTATCCAGGGCAAGTTGTTTCGAATTACAAGTGGATTGAAGAGGAAAAGACAAATTAAAAGGATCGAACCATTTAACCGGTCGATCCCTTTTTTTGTTATATTAGAATAATTGATGATAATGATATAAAATCGTTACAATGATGCCAGTAACCACGATGCCAGGGAGGAGGTTAGCCACTTTTATTTTGGTTAATCCGGTAAGGTTCAAGCCAATGGCAAAAATCATGATTCCACCTGTTGAGGTCATTTCAGTAATAAATTGATTCATCAACGTACTGGGTACGAAGCGATCAATCTGAGTTGCGAACAGAGCAATTAACCCTTCATAAAGTACAACAGGTACCGCAGAAAAAATAACGCCAATCCCCAGAGTAGTTGTTAGAATCAAGGAGGTAAATCCGTCAATCATCGCTTTCGTATATAATACAGAATGATCGCCTCGAATGCCGCTATCAAGTGCACCAATAATCGCCATTGCCCCAATGACAAAAATTAAGGTTGCTGTAACAAACCCTTCGGCAATACTACCTTTTCCTGTAGATGTAGAGCCAACCTTTTTCTCAAGCCAAAGGCCTAAATCATTTAGCTTATCCTCTAATTTTAATAGCTCGCCCATTACCGCTCCAGTCACCAAACTAATGATGACAATAAGGAAATTCTCACTTTTCAAGCCCATCTGCAACCCTAAAACCATTACAGATAACCCAATTGCAAACATGACGGTTACCTTCATACTTTCTGGGATTTTGTGTAACAACTTCCCTAAAAGAGTGCCAATAACAATCAGCAGCCCATTCACTAATGTGCCTAATAAAAACATGTTCCTTTTCTCCTTTTTTCGCCTCTCGAAATGATATTAGTATTAAACTACCATTTTTCCATTAGATTGAACAGGAAAAAAAATAACCATCTTATTGATGGTCTTGTCGATAATGGTTCTATTGTGAATGATCATGGTCGAGTAATTCTAAAATTCGTTCCAAATCCTCTGGAGAGAAAAATTCTATTTCAATTTTCCCCTTCTTTTTATCTTTATTGTGTTTAATACTAACAGATGTTCCAAACCGTTCTCTTAAGGTATGTTCACGTTCCACAATAAACACATCTTTTTTAACTTCCGGTTTTTTTGTTTCACGTGAAACATTCTCATTTAGCTGTTGGATCCATTTCTCTAATTGTCGAACATTTAATGATTCTTGAATAATTTTATCTACGACCATGGAAAGCTTAGCCTTTTGCCGTAACCCTAATAAGGCACGACCATGTCCCATAGAAATTTTGCCTTCTGAGATGAATTCTTGAATTTTCGGCGGAAGGGATAACAAACGAATATGATTAGCTACATGAGGTCTGCTTTTCCCCAAACGTTTCGCTACTTCTTCTTGGGTCAGTTTTAACTTCTCCATTAAAGTATGATAGGCTTGTCCTTCTTCAATCGGATTTAAATCTTCCCGCTGGAGGTTTTCCAGCACAGCCAATTCCATCATCTGTTGTTCAGAAAGAGTCCGAACAACAGCAGGGATTGTTTCAAGCCCAGCTTCTTTCGCCGCACGATAACGGCGCTCACCAACGACAATTTCATACCCTTTAATACTTTTTCTCACTACAAGAGGCTGCAGGATCCCGTGCTCTATAATGGAAGCTTTCAACTCATCAATCGTCTCCTGCTGGAAGACTTTTCGCGGTTGATAAGGGTTCGGACGAAGTTCCTGAAGTTTGATTTCTTGAACTGCCTCTTCCTTACCGGCTTCCACATTAGTAAAAAACGCATCAAGGCCCTTTCCTAAACCTCTAGCCATTCGCGACCACTTCCTTTGCTAAATCTAAATATACTTCTGCTCCACGGGACTTTGAATCATAAGTAATAATGGGTTCCCCATGGCTTGGAGCCTCACTTAGACGCACATTTCTTGGAATAATGGTTTTATATACTTTATCCTGGAAGTATTTTTTGACTTCCTCAATAACTTGAAGACCGAGATTGGTTCTCGCATCCAACATGGTTAATAATACGCCTTCAATTTTTAAATCTTGATTTAAATGTTTTTGCACCAATCTTACTGTGTTCAGTAATTGACTTAATCCTTCTAAGGCGTAGTATTCACACTGAACAGGGATAATTACTGCATCTGACGCCGTTAAAGCATTTAAAGTCAATAATCCTAATGATGGCGGGCAATCAATAATAATATAATCGAATTGTTCTCTTACTTCTTCAAGAGCTCGTTTTAATCGTACTTCTCTTGAGATTGTTGGAACAAGTTCAATTTCTGCACCGGCCAATTGAATTGTTGCAGGTAAAGCATAGAGATTTTCTACAGCTGTAGGTCTAATCACTTCTTTTGCCTCAACATCATCTACTAAAACATCGTATATGCATTGGTCTACTTCAGCTTTTTCAATACCTACTCCGCTGGTTGCATTTCCCTGCGGGTCGATATCGACGAGTAAAACACGTTTGCCTATATAAGCCAAGCAGGCGCCCAGGTTGACAGAGGTAGTCGTTTTTCCGACTCCGCCTTTTTGATTTGCGATAGAAAGGATCTTACCCACGATGTCACCTACCCTTACATTCTCTAAAAATATAATTCTTACATTCTATCAAATTGGTCATAATACGATGTAATTTGGAATGATAGAAAGTAAAAATTCCATTTCTCTATTTTATCATGAAATGGACAGGATTGAATTTTTTTTCTAAAAATATTCCATATGTCATGGAATCATCTGTTGAAGAATGTAGACTTGGTAGATTAGGCAGTTGATTTCCGCTCCAGGCACTTCGCTTTCCGCGGGCGTTCCGGGGAGCCTCCTCGTCGCTTTGCTCCTGCGGGGTCTCCCCTGGCCCGTACTCCCGCAGGAGTCTACGTGCCTTCCGCTCCAATCAACTGGTGTATTGAACAAGGAAAATGCCTTTACATAAAAAAATAGAGCCAAACATATCGTCTCGCTCTACTAAAATAATCTATTTTTTCTTTGGAATTTTAATGGTAAATTGGTAGAAGTCGTCAAATTCTTCTTCTTCTGCGTCAAGGTTGATGCCGCTGTCGGAGACCATGGTAAGTGATTGACGAATGGTATTGACGGCGATTCGCATATCTTTGCTGAATGCCTTCCGTTTTGGTTTCGGTGCAGCATTTTTTTGTTCCAGCAGTTTTACTACCCTGTCTTCTGTTTGTTTGACATTTAAACTTCTCTCCATAATTTCTGCAAGTAAGGTGGCCTGTTTTTCAGGATCCTTTAATGGAATTAATGCTCGTGCATGTCGTTCAGTAATGGCCTTATTTAATAGAGCATCCTGTACTTGCTGCGGCAATTTAAGCAGCCTCAATTTATTAGCAACTGTCGATTGACCTTTACCGAGACGTTGAGCCAATGCTTCCTGCGTTAAATTGTGGAGTTCCAGCAATTTTCCATAAGCAATTGCTTCTTCAATAGGAGACAGCTCTTCTCGCTGGAGATTCTCAATTAGAGCAACAGAGGCTGTTTCCGTATCCGTCATATCCTTAACAATTGCCGGCACTTCGGTCCAACCAAGCTTTTTCATTGCCCGCCAACGGCGTTCACCGGCAATAATTTCGTATTGGTCGACAGCAAATTCTCTCACTACAATCGGTTGGATAATCCCATGTATATGAATGGTTCTAGATAATTCCTCTATTTTTTCCTCATCGAACACGGTTCGCGGTTGAAAACGGTTAGGAACAATATGATTAATTGGTATTTTTTTTATTTCATCATTTTTTATCTCATTTTCGAGCTCAATGGTTTGCTCTTCCTTATCCCCAAGGCCAAAAAAGCGTGTAAATGAATTCTTCATCCCCAACACCACCTTAACGAAACTCCCTAATAATTATTCTCTATACCAATACACTTTTCCTGCCAAGGATACCATTTTTGCACTGAAATTGTTAGCCCTAATATTTTTGGTATTTCCTAAGGAAAATTTGGGCTTTTTCTAGAAAAATGGAAGTCCTATCCTATTCTATTGGCGATTTACCCGGTGTTCCCGGCTTCCGTGGATACTTCTTAGGGGTCTGCTTTTCTTTTTTTATGATAATAATGGACCTATCAGACTCTTCAAAAGGCAGAGTGAAGGTAACCTTATTTTCCACTTTACCACCAAGAGTGGAAATGGCTTTTTCAGCAGTAGTTAACTCCTCATCAGCACTTGCCGCCTTCATGGCAAGAAAATGACCCCCTACCCTTGCAAGAGGAAGACAAAGTTCACTTAAAACAGACATTCTGGCAACTGCCCTTGCTGTAACAACATCAAATTTTTCCCTATATGTTGGATTAACTCCAAATGTTTCAGCACGGTCATGGACAAATTGAACATTATCTAATTTCAGTACACTGGCAAGATGGTTTAAAAACATTATCCGTTTGTTAAGTGAATCAACAATCGTCAACTTCATATCTGGGAAGACAATTTTTAACGGGATACTAGGAAAACCAGCACCCGCCCCCACATCGCACAGATGGAAAGGCTTTGTAAAATCGAAATAAAATGCTGCTGTAATGGAATCATAAAAGTGCTTTAAATAAACATCCTCTTTTTCAGTGATGGCCGTTAAATTGATTTTTTCATTCCATTCAACAAGAGTATGGTAGTACAAATCAAACTGTTCTAATTGTGTGCCAGTAAGTTCAATTCCTTGATCTTTGAGAGCTGACTCAAATTGTTCTATATTCATTCTATGTTCCTCA
This sequence comes from Bacillus sp. JJ1764, assembly GCF_036962145.1. Taxonomy (NCBI): domain Bacteria; kingdom Bacillati; phylum Bacillota; class Bacilli; order Caryophanales; family Bacillaceae; genus Bacillus; species Bacillus sp. JJ1764. The sequence goes on from NZ_JBALNY010000110.1 coordinate 47,914, forward strand.
CAATATTATTGATTGGCAATTCGCGCGATTCGGCCTTGTTCTAAATATACAAGTAAAATGGAGATATCCGCTGGATTAACTCCAGAAATCCTAGATGCCTGTGCCAGTGACAGCGGTCGGATTTTTTTCAGTTTTTGCTTTGCTTCCGTCGCCAATCCGGAAATTGCATCATAATCAATATTTTCAGGGATTTTCTTATCTTCCATCTTCTTTAACCGCTCTACTTGCTGCAATGACTTTTCGATATAGCCTTCATATTTAATTTGGATTTCTACCTGTTCCTTTACGTCCTCATCTAACGGAATTTCAGACCCCGCAATGGGCTCTAATAATTCGTAAGTCATTTCCGGACGTTTTAGTAAATCGGAAGCCCTGATTCCATCCTTTAATTCACTGCCCCCTATTTTTTTTATCAATTCCTGCAATTCAGTATTTGACGGTTTAAGGATCGTGGATGTTAATCTCTCTTTTTCGGTCTCAACCGCTGCTTTTTTTGCCAAAAATGCACTGTAACGCTCTTCTTTAATTAATCCAATATGGTGGCCAACTTCGGTTAACCTTAAGTCAGCATTATCATGGCGCAATAATAAACGATACTCCGCTCTTGAGGTTAATAATCGATATGGTTCATTTGTTCCTTTTGTTATTAAATCATCAATTAATACCCCTATATAGGCATCAGAACGGCTTAAAACAAGTTCTTCCCGTTCAAGTGAATTTAATCCAGCATTGATTCCGGCCATTAAACCTTGTCCTGCCGCTTCCTCATAACCTGAAGTTCCGTTAATTTGTCCTGCAGTATAGAGATTTTTAACAACTTTTGTTTCGAGAGTCGGCCAAAGTTGAGTTGGGACAATCGCATCGTATTCGATGGCATATCCAGCTCGCATCATTTGGGCATTTTCAAGGCCAGGGACTGTTTTTAGAATTTGTTTTTGGACATCCTCTGGTAAGCTGGTTGATAATCCTTGAACATAGACTTCCTTCGTATTTCTACCTTCCGGCTCCAGAAAAATTTGGTGACGTGGCTTATCATTAAATCTGACAACCTTGTCTTCAATGGATGGGCAGTAACGTGGGCCCGTTCCTTTAATCATTCCTGAATACATCGGGGACCGATGCAAATTATTATCAATTAATTGATGAGTATACTCATTTGTATAGGTCAACCAGCACGGAAGCTGATCTGTAATATACTGAGTTGTTTCGTATGAAAACGCACGCGGTTCCTCATCACCAGGTTGAATTTCCGTTTTACTGTAATCAATCGTATTACTATTGACCCTAGGTGGTGTACCCGTCTTAAAACGAACAAGTTCAAAGCCCAGATCTTCTAAATGCTCTGAAAGCTTGATAGATGGTTGTTGGTTATTGGGACCGCTAGAGTATTTTAATTCGCCTATTATAATTTCTCCGCGTAAAAAAGTACCGGTTGTAATGACAACAGTTTTAGAATGATACACTGCACCTGTCTTGGTAATAACCCCTTTACAAACACCATCTTCAACAATCAATTGCTCTACCATACCTTGAAGCAAGGTTAAATTCGATTCTTCCTCCAAGGTCTTTTTCATCTCGTGTTGATAGGCAAATTTATCTGCTTGGGCCCTTAAAGCGCGGACCGCAGGGCCTTTTCCCGTATTAAGCATTCTCATCTGAATGTAGGTTTTGTCTATATTTTTTGCCATTTCTCCGCCAAGGGCATCAATCTCTCGGACGACAATCCCTTTGGCTGGTCCACCTACTGAAGGATTACAAGGCATAAAGGCAACCATATCCAGATTGATGGTAATCATTAAGGTCTTCGCGCCCAGTCTCGCTGCCGCGAGGCCCGCCTCGCAGCCAGCATGCCCAGCTCCGACGACAATGACGTCATAATTTCCTGCTTCATATTGCTGCATTTCGGTTGTTCCTCCTTTTCCGCTTCCTGCGGAAAAATCTACTCTATTTTCCTAAACAAAATTGCGAGAATAACTGATCGATAAGACTTTCATGGACGCTTTCACCAATAATTTCCCCCAGCAGTTCCCAGGTTCTTGTTAGATCAATTTGGACTATATCAATAGGTGTTCCCATCTCGACACCGTCAATTGCTTCTTCAATAGAATGCAAGCTCTGATTAAGCAAAGCAATATGGCGACTGTTCGACACATACGTTGCATCTTTTGCCTCGATCGATCCTGCGAAAAATAAAGAAGCAATCGCTTCCTCTAATGCATCGACACCTTGATCCTCTAAAAGGGAAGTGGTCACTAGTTTTTTATCACTAGATAGTGCCTTTACCCGTTCTAGATCTATCTGCTGAGGCAGATCGGTCTTATTAACAATGACAATTGTGTCCATACCTCTTACTGCCTCAAAAAGGTTTTCATCTTCTTTTGTTAGCTTGTCAGAATAATTTAATACCAGCAAAATTAGATCAGCTTCTTTTAATACCTGGCGGGAGCGTTCCACACCAATTCGCTCTACGATATCCTCAGTCTCCCGAATCCCGGCAGTATCTAATAATCTGAGCGGTACACCGCGTACATTTACATATTCCTCAATGACATCACGGGTTGTCCCCGGTATATCCGTCACAATTGCTTTATTCTCCTGAGCAAGGCTATTTAATAACGATGATTTTCCGACATTGGGTCTTCCAATAATCACTGTAGAAAGACCCTCTCGTAAAATCTTTCCCTGCTGTGAGGTCTGCAGCAGTTTATTTATTTCTACTCGAACATATTGGGCTTTATCCAGCAGCATTTTATGTGTCATTTCCTCGACATCATCATATTCCGGATAATCAATGTTTACTTCTACATGGGCTAGAACTTCGAGGAGTTCCTGTCTCAATCTTTGAATGAGCTTGGAAAGCCTCCCCTCCATTTGTCCCAATGCAACATTCATGGCGCGATCTGTCTTTGCTCTAATTAAATCAATGACTGCTTCGGCCTGAGATAAATCGATCCGTCCGTTTAAAAATGCCCTTTTTGTAAATTCGCCAGGTTCCGCGAGTCTTGCCCCATACTTCAAAACGAGTTGAAGCACCCGATTTACTGAAACAATTCCCCCATGACAGTTAATTTCTACTATGTCTTCTTTAGTAAAAGTTTTTGGTCCCTTCATCATGGAGACCATTACCTCTTCGATAACCTGCTTACTCTTTGGATCAATGAGATGTCCATAGTGAATCGTATGAGAGGGTTGCTCCATCAGCTTTTTTCCACTTATACTTTCAAATAGTTGATCCGCAATTTTAATTGCCTCATCTCCACTTAATCGAACAATCGCAATGGCACCCTCTCCCATTGGTGTCGATATGGCTGCTATCGTATCAAATTCCATTTTTCCACCTCTCATCTCACTCACATTACTTTTATATATCAAAAATATTGCATTTTATCCTAAAAAAATAGAATATCACAAAAAAGTCAGCTTTTCATTAAACTGACCTGGTTTTATCCACAAGTTCATAAGCTTATCTGTATTATTTTAACTTATCCACTTGTGGATAACAATAAAACAAAAATTTAAAACAATATGTTAGAAATAGGATATTTTTAAGCAAGTTCCTTTGCAGAACAAAAAAACACCCTGTCTTCAGGACAGGATGTATACATGTACTATTAAAATCCTCTTCTCATTGGGGAAATGACAACATGGCGATGTGGTTCAGATCCATCTGAGAAGGTTTTAATCCGTTTGTTCTCTGATAAGGCAGTATGAATTACTTTTCGCTCATACGATGGCATTGGTTCAAGAGTAACGTCTTTCCCTGACTTAATTGCCTTTTGTGCAAGGCGCTGAGCCAGCTGAATAAGAGTATCATTTCTCCTATTTCGATAATCCTCAGCATCCAAAATAACTGTAAAATATTGATCTGAATGGCGGTTTATCACTAACTGCGTTAAATATTGAAGTGAATTTAAGGTTTGTCCACGTTTACCAATCAACAGGGCAATTTTCTCACCAGTTAAGATATAATGAACTTGTTTTCCATCTCGTTTAACCTCAACTTCTGCTGGTGCTCCCATTTGTTCACTGATTTGTTTTAGAAATTTTTCCGCCTCTTCAATTGGATCAATGACAACTGTTACCTTTACCACAGCCGGCCGTGAACCGAAAATACCAAAAATACCTTTCTTACCTTCATCAATGATGTCAACATCTGCGCGATCTTTGGTGATCTGTAATTGAGCTAAAGCTTGTTCTACTGCCTCTTCGACTGTTTGTCCTGTAGCAGTTACCTGTTTCACTTTTTTGCTCCTCCCGCATTACCGGAAGCTGAAGCCTTCAGATCCGGCCCTTTAATAAAATAAGTTTGGACAATCATAAAAATATTACCGACAACCCAATATAGTGAAAGTGCCGCCGGGAAGTTCAAAGCAAAAATGACAATCATAATTGGCATCGTCCATACCATCATCGCCATTTGCGGGTTTTGATTTTCCGTGCCCGCCATCATCATTTTTTGCTGGATAAATGTAGTGATCCCTGCAACAATTGGAAGAATATAAAAAGGATCCTTTTCACCAAGGTCAAACCAAAGGAACATACCATTTTTTAATGCTTCAGTTCTCGAAATGGCATGATAAAAACCAATTAAAATTGGCATTTGGATTAATAATGGAAAACACCCAGCCATAGGATTCACGCCATGCTTTTGGTATAAGGCCATCGTTTCCTGCTGCAGCGTCTGCTGGGTTTTTTGATCCTTAGAGCTGTATTTCTCTTTTAACTTTAACATCTCAGGCTGCAAGGCCTGCATTGCCTTTGAACTCTTCGTTTGTTTTATCATTAAAGGCAATATAACTAATCTAATGATAATCGTAACAACAATAATCGACCAGCCATAACTGCCGCCTAATAAATGTGCTACCTCTAAAATAAACCATGATAATGGGTAAACAATATATTCATTCCAAAAACCCGTACTCTCTGTGGTAATTGGTTGATTAATTTGGCTGCATCCAGTTAAAAATAAAAACAAAGAAAGCATAGCGAATAGCGGTAATATTCGTTTTTTCAATCAAATTTTCCTCCTCAAAAATATTGTATAAACGTTATCTAGAACATTTGTGGGGAGTCTCCATTATGTATGAAATTGATTTCTAGTGAATATTTTAACATTTTTCCCACATTCTTGTCTCCATTGCATAAGTAAAATTTGTTGCAACTAGAGATCATTACCCCTTTTTTAGTACCTTGCCGACCTTCAAGACATGAGTCAAGCTGCTTTTCATTTCAAAAAAGTCCATTTCAACCACAGGCTTCCTAGCAATGATGACATAATCATTGCCTTGTTCCATTTGGCCCTTTAATTCAAAAACAGCTTGTCTGACACATCTTTTTATTCTATTTCTCATTACAGCATTCCCAAGCTTTTTGCTAACGGATAAACCTATTCGAAAATGTCCTTGGCCTTCCTTTGGCAAGGAGTACACGACAAATTGTCGGTTGGCAAAAGATCGCCCACGTTGAAAAACAACTTGAAAATCCTGATTCTTCTTTATTCGGTATTCCTTCTTCACTTCAACACACCTTCAATCCACCCAGGGTTTTCTAACATTCCATTTCCGGCTCCAGCCTTTAATTAGAAAAAAGACCACTGAGACGTTTCAGTGGTCTATGCTGATAATACTTTTCTTCCTTTACGACGGCGACGAGCTAGAACTTTACGTCCGTTCGCTGAGCTCATGCGGCTACGGAAACCATGAACTTTACTGTGCTTACGTTTATTTGGTTGATATGTTCTTTTCATTATATGACACCTCCCCAAAAGGATGCTCTTTGTTCTTCAAATGACAGTCTTACTTATTATAAAGATGTCTAAATTCATTTGTCAACTATTCTTCCCATTTTGATAATATTTCCTGTTTTTTTCATTGGATGTTGACCACCATTCCAGGAGCTTTACTATTACGAACTAATCGGTGTCCCATTTCAAAAAAACAAATCTGTGGATAACAATTCGACATTTTTTTCGCTATCCACACTAGATATTGACAGGTTTTGCACAAACTATCAACCTGTGGACAAATTATATGCACATGTTATAAGCCTTGTGGATAAACTTTGAAAAAGCATTGCATCCCCTGCTATTATTTGATATTATATTGATGTTTTCACTCTGGATAACTTTATTCGATAAATAATTATCCACAAATTGTGGATAGTGTGTGGATAGATTATTAAGAGGCTCTGTAAAAACTTGTCCACAAGAGGTGGATATTGTCGAAACTCCACTTTTTATCCTTATTATATGTTTTCCACAACCAACGTTTCGTATATTTATAAATTCATAGGTTTACTTTGACGTTGCTAATATTTTTTCACGATAACTTTTGCAAAATTGAACACCTTAAAGATATAGAAACTTTATATTTGAATGGCTCTTTTTACATTGCCCAAAAAAGCTATTTCACATAAATAATTTAAATTTTTTGCTGTTAAAAGGGAGGGAAAACAGTTGGAAAATATTGCGGACCTTTGGAATGCGGCTCTCACTAATATTGAGAAGAAAATTAGTAAACCAAGCTTTGATACTTGGCTTAAATCCACTAAAGCTCATTCCCTTCAAGGAGATCTGCTTGTTATTACTGCTCCAAATGAATTTGCCCGCGATTGGCTTGAAGAACGCTACTCCCAGTTAATTTCGGGAATTTTATATGAAATTACCGGGGAAGAGTTAGCTGTAAAATTTATCATTCCGCAAAATCAAAAGGAAGAGGACTTTGATATTCCTACGCCGCCTAAAAAGGTGAAAAAAGAGGAAGAACATACTGAATTCCAGCCTAACATCCTAAATCCAAAATATATATTTGACACTTTTGTCATTGGATCTGGCAACCGATTTGCCCATGCTGCATCGCTCGCGGTAGCGGAAGCTCCAGCAAAAGCATACAACCCATTGTTTATATATGGGGGAGTTGGTTTAGGGAAAACACACTTAATGCATGCAATTGGCCATTATGTACTAGATCATAATCCATCTGCTAAAGTGGTTTATTTATCATCTGAAAAATTCACGAATGAATTTATTAATTCCATTCGTGACAATAAGGCAGAAAGTTTTCGAAACAAATATCGAAATGTAGATGTTCTGCTTATTGATGATATTCAGTTTCTAGCTGGAAAAGAATCAACCCAGGAGGAATTTTTCCATACGTTTAATGCCCTTCATGAGGAGAGTAAACAGATCGTCATCTCAAGTGACCGGCCGCCAAGAGAAATTCCTACACTAGAAGACCGCCTTCGTTCCCGCTTTGAATGGGGCTTAATTACAGATATTACACCACCTGATTTGGAAACAAGGATTGCCATTCTGCGCAAAAAGGCAAAAGCTGAAGGACTCGATATTCCTAACGAAGTCATGCTTTATATTGCCAACCAAATTGATTCTAATATTCGTGAACTTGAGGGGGCGCTGATTCGAGTAGTTGCCTACTCTTCTTTAATTAATAAGGATATAAATGCAGATTTGGCTGCAGAGGCTCTTAGAGATATTATTCCAAGTTCTAAACCAAAAGTCATTTCCATTCATGATATCCAAAAGGCTGTGGGTGAACATTTTAATATCAAACTTGAGGATTTTAAGGCGAAAAAGAGGACGAAATCTATTGCCTTCCCACGCCAAATTGCCATGTATTTATCTCGTGAATTAACAGACTACTCTTTGCCGAAAATAGGAGAAGAGTTTGGAGGTCGGGATCATACCACTGTCATTCACGCACACGAAAAAATTTCAAATTTGCTTTCAACTGATCCGCAGCTGCAGAAACAAATGAAAGAACTAAATGAGATGTTAAAAATCTAATTTAAATGTGAATAACTTTTACAACTTTATACACAGTCTGTCCACATGTGGATAGGCTGTGTTTCCATTGAAATTGCAGTTATCCACATACTAACAAGCCCTACTAGTACTTCTATTATTTTTTTAAAAAATATTATTATATGCTAACGCATTTAAAAATATGTATTTAACGGAGGAACTAATCATGAAATTTATTATCCAACGGGACCGTCTGGTACAAAGTGTCCAGGATGTTATGAAGGCAGTTACATCAAGAACAACCATACCCATCTTAACAGGAATAAAAATTACAACTACGGCAGAAGGAGTAACCTTAACAGGAAGTGATTCTGATATTTCAATTGAATCCTTTATCCCAAAAGAGGAATCTGGTGATGAAATTGTTGAAATCAAACAAACAGGAGCAATTGTCCTTCAAGCGAGATTTTTCAGTGAAATCGTAAAAAAACTTCCTACAGACTCTGTTGAGATTGAAGTATTAGGTTCCTTGCAAACCGTTATTCGTTCAGGGAAGTCTGAATTTAACTTGATTGGTCTTGATGCGGAAGAGTACCCTCACCTACCGCAAATTGAGGAGAAAAATAAATTTCATATTGCCACTGATCTATTAAAGGCGATGATCCGACAAACACATTTTGCTGTGTCCACGTCAGAAACACGCCCCATCTTGACAGGTGTAAACTGGAAGGTTGAAAACGGGGAATTGACCTGTATTGCAACAGATAGCCATCGTCTTGCACTTCGAAAAGCGAAAATTGAAACAGAAAATAATGAGAGTTACAATGTTGTCATTCCTGGAAAAAGCTTAAATGAACTAAGCAAAATTATTGATGATTCGAATGAATCAGTAGATATCGTTATTACTGAAAATCAAATCTTATTTAAGGCTAAGCATTTGCTATTTTTCTCAAGATTATTAGAAGGCAATTATCCAGATACATCTAGACTAATTCCGAATGAGAGCAAAACCGATGTGACAGTAAATACGAAGGAATTCCTTCAAGCTATCGATCGTGCTTCCCTTCTGGCTCGCGAAGGCAGAAATAATGTTGTAAAGCTCTCGACTGTTGAAAATGGAATTATTGAAATTTCCTCAAACACTCCTGAAATCGGTAAAGTAGTTGAGGAAATTCAAAGTGAATCCATTGAAGGTGAAGAATTAAAAATTTCCTTTAGTGCAAAATACATGATGGATGCCTTAAAAGCTTTGGAAGGAACGGATATTAGAGTTAGTTTTACTGGAGCTATGCGACCATTCTTAATCCGCCCACTTCATGATGAAACCATTTTGCAGCTTATTTTGCCTGTAAGGACTTACTAAATAGTTAATACTAGAGATGCCACCTTTTTTATGGTGGCTTTCTTTACATTTTTTGTATAACAGAGATTTTTTGAGATTCCTTTGTAACCTAATCAAATATTTAGTAAAATAAAGTATTGAGACCATTTAAAGAACGAAGGTGACACAGATGGCTGAGAAAATAAGGCTAGATACGGAATTTATTACTTTAGGGCAATTTTTAAAGCTGGCAGATGTCATTCAAACTGGCGGCATGGCAAAGTGGTTTTTGGGTGAACATGAAGTATTTATTAATGGTGAACAAGACCAAAGAAGAGGGAGAAAACTTCGGGCCGGCGATCATGTTAAAATACCGGGATTTGGGGAGTTTACCATTACAGAGTAACTAAAGGACGACGTTTACATGTATATTGAAAAATTGGCACTAAAAAATTATCGGAATTATGAAGATTTGTCCATTGAATTTGAAAATAAGGTAAATGTCATCTTAGGTGAAAATGCCCAAGGCAAAACCAATGTCATGGAGTCAATCTATGTTTTAGCCATGGCAAAATCCCACCGAACATCAAATGATAAAGATCTTATTCGCTGGGATCAAGATTATGCTAAAATAGAAGGTAGGGTACAAAAACAGCATAGTTCATTGCCGTTGCAATTAGTGATTTCAAAAAAGGGTAAAAAAGCACGGCTTAATCATATTGAGCAGCAAAAATTAAGTCAATACGTTGGAAATATGAACGTGGTCATGTTTGCGCCTGAGGATCTCACCTTGGTAAAAGGTAGTCCTCAGGTTCGACGACGTTTTATTGATATGGAAATCGGACAGATTTCCCCTATTTATCTACACGAGATAAGCCAATATCAAAAGATTCTTCAGCAGCGTAATCATTATCTAAAAATGATGCAGGTTAAAAAACAAACAAATGAGACCATGCTTGAAATATTAACAGATCAATTTATTCAAATGGCTGTACGGATTGTAGTGAAACGATTTGAATTCCTTCATTTGCTGGAGCAATGGGCAAAACCCATCCATCATGGAATTTCACGAGGACTTGAAAAACTTGAAATTCATTACAAACCCTCCGTTGAGGTATTAGAAGAACAAGATTTGTCGAAAATGGTTAATAGCTTTGAGGAAAAGTTCGGAAAGGTTCGAACACGAGAAAAAGAGCGAGGGACCACCTTATTTGGACCACATCGTGATGACTTACTATTTTTTGTGAATGACAGAGATGTTCAAACATTTGGATCTCAGGGGCAGCAACGGACAACGGCCCTGTCAGTGAAATTAGCGGAAATAGAATTAATTCACTCTGAAATTGGTGAGTATCCAATATTGCTACTAGATGACGTGCTATCGGAATTAGATGATTATCGCCAATCACATTTGCTAAACACCATTCAAGGAAAGGTTCAAACCTTTGTCACGACTACCAGTGTGGATGGAATTGATCATCAGACATTAAAAGAGGCATCAACCTTTGAAGTTCAGTCTGGTACTATCAAGCAAGTTGATTGAGGTGGAGTATGTATATTCATATCGGGGAAGATCTCAATATTAGAGCGGCAGATATTATTACTATTTTAGATAAAGATAGTGTCAATCAATCAGATATGACCGCAGAATTTTTATCCCATCACAAAGAAAAAGTCATTAACCTATCAAAAGGGCCCTTTAAATCAGTTGTAATTACGTTTGACAAAATCTATTTATCCCCCATTGCTTCTGTTACATTAAAGAAACGTTCAAACCATATACAAGAAATTATATTATAAATTTTATTGTTTTATTTTGGCAGAAAGTGCAGGTGAATCTAGTGACAATGGATCAAAAATCAGTTCAAGAACAGGAATATGATGCCAGTCAGATTCAAGTATTAGAAGGACTTGAAGCGGTTCGAAAAAGACCGGGGATGTATATTGGGTCAACCAGCGGCAGAGGTCTGCATCATCTTGTTTGGGAAATTGTAGATAACAGTATTGACGAAGCGCTTGCGGGCTTCTGTTCAGAAATCAATGTCATCATCGAGGAAGATAATAGTATTACCGTAAAAGATAATGGACGTGGAATTCCAGTAGATATTCAAGAAAAAATGGGCAGACCTGCGGTAGAGGTCATTATGACAGTTCTCCATGCAGGAGGGAAATTTGGCGGCGGAGGCTATAAAGTTTCCGGTGGATTGCACGGTGTAGGTGCTTCTGTTGTAAACGCCCTTTCCACCTATTTAGAGGTTTTTGTTCATCGTGATGGTCATGTTTATTATCAAAAGTATGAACGAGGAGTACCAGTAGCTGACTTAAAAATAATTGGCGACACAGATACAACTGGTACGATCACTCATTTCCAACCTGATGGGGAAATTTTTACGGAAACGTTAGTATATGAATTTGATATTCTTGCCACCCGCCTACGTGAACTTGCCTTCCTTAACCGTGGCATTAAGATCACGATTGAAGATAAGCGTGTAGAAAATAAACGGAATGAATATCATTACGAAGGCGGTATTAAATCATATGTAGAGCATTTAAACCGTACCAAGGAAGTTATTCATGAAGAACCAATTGATATCGAAGGTGAACGGGATGGGATTAGCGTAGAAGTTGCTATTCAATATAACGAAGGTTATACGGAAAATATCTATTCTTTCGCTAACAATATTCATACCTATGAGGGTGGAACCCATGAATCAGGTTTTAAAACAGCGTTGACTCGAGTTATTAATGACTATGCAAGAAAAAATAGTCTTATAAAGGAAAATGAAACGAATCTTTCCGGAGAAGACGTCCGAGAAGGAATAACCGCTATTGTTTCGATTAAGCACCCTGATCCGCAATTTGAAGGGCAAACTAAAACAAAACTCGGAAACTCTGAAGTAAGAGCGATCACCGATACAGTTTTTGCGAATCATTTTGAGAAGTTTTTATTAGAAAATCCTACAGTTGCCAGGAAAATTGTTGATAAAGGCTTAATGGCAGCGAGAGCAAGACTTGCAGCAAAGAAGGCAAGGGAGTTAACTCGACGTAAAAGTGCTTTAGAGGTATCAAGTTTGCCTGGGAAATTAGCAGATTGTTCCTCAAGGGACCCAATAGAAAGTGAGTTGTACATTGTTGAGGGTGATTCAGCAGGTGGATCAGCCAAACAAGGCCGTGACAGGCACTTCCAAGCGATTTTACCGTTACGTGGAAAAATTTTAAACGTAGAAAAGGCGCGCCTTGACAGGATTCTTTCCAACAATGAGGTTAGAGCTATGATCACGGCAATTGGAACAGGTATAGGTGAGGATTTTGATATCGCGAAAGCACGTTACCATAAAGTTGTCATTATGACTGATGCTGATGTTGACGGTGCTCATATTCGTACTTTACTTTTAACCTTCTTCTATCGTTATATGAGGAAAATACTGGAGGTTGGATATGTGTATATTGCCCAGCCGCCATTGTACAAGGTGCAACAGGGTAAGCGGATTGAATACGCCTATAATGATAAGGAATTGGAACGTATTTTTGCAGAGCTTCCAGCCCAACCGAAGCCTAATATTCAGCGTTATAAAGGTTTAGGAGAGATGAATCCTGAACAATTATGGGAAACAACCATGGATCCGGCGACTCGGACAATGCTTCAGGTCAGTTTAGAAGATGCAATCGAAGCGGATGAAACCTTTGAGATGTTGATGGGAGATAAAGTTGAACCGCGCCGTAATTTCATTGAAGCAAATGCGCAATATGTTAAGAATTTAGATATATAACCAAGAAAAGCATAGATGCCTGGTAACTGAAATAAGACAAATAGAAAAATTTGATATATATAAGGGTAGAGGTTAGACCGCTATCCTCCTTTTTCTTTATACCCAGATAGCCGGGTGTGTAGAATGACACACCCTCATAGGAGGTACCAAGTATGGGTGAAACACCAAATTCCCAAATTAAAGAGATAAATATAAGTCAGGAAATGAAAACTTCCTTTCTTGACTATGCAATGAGTGTTATCGTTTCACGTGCCCTTCCCGATGTTCGGGATGGATTGAAGCCAGTTCACCGCCGTATTTTATATGCTATGCATGATCTAGGAATTCATGCGGACAAACCATATAAAAAATCGGCTCGTATTGTCGGAGACGTTATTGGTAAATATCACCCGCACGGTGATTCTGCTGTTTACGAAACGATGGTCCGGATGGCACAGGACTTCAACTACCGTTATATGCTCGTTGATGGACATGGAAACTTTGGTTCTGTAGATGGAGACTCCGCTGCAGCAATGCGTTACACAGAATCAAGAATGTCCAAAATTTCAATGGAATTATTAAGAGATATTAACAAGGATACCATTGATTATCAAGACAACTATGACGGGGAGGAAAGAGAACCGGTTGTTCTCCCAGCTCGTTTCCCTAACTTATTAGTCAACGGAACAACTGGTATTGCCGTAGGGATGGCAACAAATATTCCACCACATCAGCTTGGAGAAGTTATTGATGGAGTCCTAGCTATTAGCCACGATCCTGAAATGACTACTCAAGAGCTTATGGAAATCATCCCTGGTCCTGATTTCCCAACAGGCGGAATGATCCTGGGCAGGAGCGGAATTCGTAAAGCTTATGAAACAGGAAGAGGTTCAATCACCATAAGAGCTAAAGTAGAGATTGAACAAAAGAGCAATGGTAAAGAAGTCATTATCGTCAAAGAAATTCCTTATCAAGTAAATAAAGCAAGATTAGTTGAAAGAATAGCTGAATTAGCGCGCGAGAAAAAACTTGAGGGTATTACCGACTTAAGAGATGAATCCGACCGCAGAGGAATGAGGATCGTAATTGAGGTACGTAAAGATGCCAATGCCAATGTACTCTTAAATAATTTATACAAACACACAGCACTTCAAACAAGTTTTGGTATTAACACATTGGCCCTAGTTAACGGCCAGCCGAAGGTGTTAGGCCTTAAGCAGTGCTTACAACATTATCTTGACCATCAAAAGGTAGTCATTCGACGCCGTACAGAATTTGAATTACGTAAAGCAGAGGCAAGAGCCCATATTTTAGAGGGCTTGCGTATCGCACTTGATCACTTAGATGAAGTTATTACCCTAATCCGAAACTCGCAAACAACGGATATTGCCCGTGAAGGGTTAATGACACAGTTTAGCCTTTCAGAAAAACAAGCACAGGCAATCTTGGACATGCGTCTACAACGGTTAACTGGATTAGAGCGAGAAAAAATTGAAGGCGAATACCAAGATCTTGTGAAGTTAATTGCTGAATTAAAAGCAATTTTAGCTGATGAAGAAAAGGTTCTAGAAATTATCCGTGCGGAATTACTGGAAATCAAAGAACGCTTCAACGATACTCGTCGCACTGATATAGTAATGGGCGGACTTGAAAATATTGAAGATGAGGATTTAATCCCACGTGAAAATATTGTTATTTCCCTTACCCATAATGGATACATCAAGCGTCTGCCAGTTTCTACTTATCGTGCACAAAGACGCGGTGGACGTGGCATTCAAGGAATGGGAACAAATGAGGATGACTTTGTCGAGCATTTAATCACCACCTCAACCCATGATACTATTTTGTTCTTTACCAATAAGGGCAAGGTCTATCGTTCCAAAGGATATGAAATTCCAGAATTCAGCCGGACGGCTAAGGGAATTCCAATCATCAATCTTTTAGGAATTGAAAAAGGAGAATGGGTCAACGCAATCATTCCTGTAGAGGAATTCGTCGATGATTGGTTCTTATTCTTCACAACAAAGGAAGGGATCTCTAAGCGATCCCCGTTAACTTCATTCGCCAATATTCGTAACAATGGTTTAATTGCTTTAAGTTTAAGAGAAGGCGATGAATTGATCTCCGTTCGTTTAACAGATGGGGATAAACATATTATTATCGGAACTCAAAATGGTATGCTGATCCGTTTCCCTGAAACAGATGTACGTTCAATGGGACGTACAGCAACAGGGGTAAAAGGAATTACACTTGATGAAGATGATGCTGTCGTTGGAATGGAAGTACTTGAGGAAGATAACGATGTCCTCATTGTAACGAAAAATGGCTATGGAAAACGAACCGCAGCAGCTGAATACCGAATTCAGGGCAGAGGCGGTAAAGGAATTAGAACATGCCACATTACAGATAAAAATGGACAGCTAGTTTCAATGAGAGCTGTAACTGGTGAAGAAGATATAATGTTGATTACTACGGGCGGAGTTCTAATTCGGACAGAAGTTGCCGGCATTTCAAAAATGGGCCGAAACACACAAGGTGTCAAGCTAATCAGCCTCGGCGTCAGCGAAAATGAATATGTCGCAACGGCTGCGATGGTAGAAAAAGAGGAAGAATCTGAGGAAGAAATCGACGGAACAGAAGCTGAATTGGAAAATTCAGCTGAAGAGGTTCAAGAAGACACTTCAGAAAACGAAGAATAAGAATATGATAAAGGAGCACCTTTGGGGTGTTCCTTTATTTTGTAGAGCATCTACTAGGTCCCGTGTGTTTATTCATTCTGGTAGGTAAACTAAACTCACCACTAAGGAAACGGAATTCTGTAGCATTTAATTAAAATGCTTTTTTCTATATTTAAAGTAAAAATATCAAAAAGAGTGTTGACTTATTAAAACACAGGTGGTATATTAATAAAGTCGCCTCTGAGCGAAGGGAAAAATTGATCTTTGAAAA